>NZ_JADBTX010000095.1:0-25287 GCF_020245945.1 Microcystis sp. M015S2 | reverse complement strand
TCGGGCTACATCAAATGTTCCAAAAAAATATAGAAGAGCTAATGCAAATTAGCCGCTATCGGTTGAAGGATTACATCAAAGGACAAAGAGCGATATCGCTTGCCCTATCTACCTTCTAGCTCGCTTGTCCCCCTCTCAGTTTCGCAAGTCAGAATTAACTAATCTCAGAGAAAAAGCGAAAACTCCTATCGGTCAAGCTATTATCGCCCAATTAAACAACAGTTTACAAGAAAAAATTTATTACGATGGTTATGTGCCTAATGGTGGTTATCATGCCACAGGTCATTGTTTTTTAGCAATTTTAAATCAAGATAGAAAATCAGCAGAAACTGCCTGGGAAATTCTCGAAAAAACCCGAAAAAATCGGGGAAGGAGAGTCTTAGAACAATCTCCAATTGTCGCCGGAGTCGCTCTCGCCTACGATCTTTGTTATGATTTTTGGGAAGAAAATCGCCAACGGGAAATTACTGGCTGGTTATTCAGTGAAAGTAAAAAACTTCTCAAAGGCGATTCACCCAAAAATGGCTGGAATGGAGACACAGTTAGTAACTGGAATGCGCGGGCCAGAGGTGCGGCAGGATTAGCCAGTTTAGCGATTCTCAAGGAGGATTTACCGCCCGATCCTCTCTATTATCCCTCGGCACAGGTGGAAATGGCCAAACGTCACATCGAACGCTATTTTATCACAGCTATCGGCGATCAAGGATTTGGCACGGAAGGAGATTTATACACCACCGAACCCATGGTTCTCGCTGTTTTTCCTTTTCTGCAAGGGTATCGAAATAGTCTCGGATTAGACTTAGTAACTGGTTCCTCGGCAGCCCAATTAATCCCCCATTATTTAACCAGAATTGTCCCTAAAAATGGTCAATTATTGATTCCTGCTTATGGCAGACATCAGATGTTTGTAGGAGTGTCTTTATTAACTATCGGATTGGGAATTACCGATAAATCATGGCTACCAGCAATAAAATGGCGATTACAAGGTCAAGAAAAACAACTTTTTCACCCCCATTATCCCCATATTGCTCCTTTTCTCCTCGCTGCTTATCCATCTAATCTTACTCCAGAAAATCCCGCTCGCCAACTTGACCGGGTTTTAGTTGATCAACAAAAGGGATTTTATGCTTTTCGTAATCAGTGGCAAAATGAAGAGGATTTTGTCGCTAGTATCTATCTCAAACAGCAACCTTTTGTGGGGGGATGGTCTTTTCCCGATGTCGCTAGTGTGAGAATTTGGGGATTAGGAGGACATTGGGCGAGTTTTGAGGGGTCAGAAGGTGACTGGAACTCGGAAAATACGGTTATTTTCCCGAAAACCACGCCTTGGAGCCAAGCAAAACCGATGGCTTTTCAATCCAGTCCCGATGGTTCCGGAGTAATTACGTTAAAAACTGATAAAATCATGGTTAGAGGAGCTAATCCACCAGCAGGAGTGGCTCTAGTTCGTTCTTTCGCCGTCGATTACAGTCTATCCTCTGGTTCTCCTGGATTATTCGTCTTGATGGATAAATTATTAGGTAAAGTCGATGAACCAGAATTTATTAATAAAACTTGGGTGATGAATACACAGGGAAATGTCACTCTCGGAAAAAATAGTTTTACTATCACTCAAAATGGCGCAAATATGCAGGGAACTTTTATCACTCCCGTGACTTTAAGAGTCGAGAAAACTAATACAGGTGAGCGCATTTTAGCCACGGGTAGCGAGGAATTTTTTCTGGTGATGACCGTGCAGAAAAGTCGCCCCCCAGCAGTTAAAATTATTGGCAAGGGATTAGATGCGATCGTGCAAATTGGCTCCCAGGAAATCTCAATTATCGACGGTGCAGTTAGATTAAAAGAGATGAATTTTAAACAGCCATAAAAATTGGCAAGTGACCCAAGAAAAGTTAACAGTTGTCAAGGATAATTGTAAAGATGATGACTATTTGAGCAATTATTGATGATATAATCGAGACTGCTGACCAAAATAGACCCTAAATTTAGAACTATCTAGAATTGCATCTATAATTTCCGGCTAACTAAACTATGACTAAATATCATCAAATCACCGTTCACAATCGTCAGACCGGCGAAAAATTTGTCACCACCGTTCCAGGGGATAACTATATACTGCACAGTCTGGAAAAACAGGGCTATCAATTACCCTTTTCCTGTCGCAATGGAGCTTGTACCAGCTGCGCGGTCAGGGTATTGTCAGGAGATATCCACCAACCAGAAGCGATCGGACTATCGCCGGAATTAAAAGCCAGAGGTTATGCTTTACTTTGTGTCAGTTATGCCCGTGGCGATCTGGAAGTGGCCACCCAGGACGAAGATGAAGTCTATGAATTGCAATTCGGTCGCTTTTTTGCCCGTGGGAAAGTGCGTTTTGGTTTACCCTTAGATGAAGAATAGATTCGGGATTAATCGTGCTAGATACCAGCAGCCAATTAGAAAAATACCTAGACATTGCCAGTGAAGCCGCCCTAGCGGCGGGAACACTTATCCTCGATAATTGGGGTAAAATCGAGACAATAGAAGAGAAAGGGCGATCGGGCGATTTAGTGACGGAAATAGATCGTCGAGCAGAAACAGAAATTCTCAAAATTATTGGCCGTCACTTTCCCAAACACGGGATTTTAGCGGAAGAATCGGGAAAACTGCCAGGGACCGATAGCGACTATCTCTGGGCGATCGATCCTCTCGACGGAACCACCAACTATGCCCACGGTTATCCCGTATCCGTCGTCTCCATCGGACTACTGATCGCAGGGAAAGCAGCAGTGGGAGTCATCTATAATCCCTTTAGAAAGGAACTATTTCGGGCAGCTCGGGGTTTGGGGGCCACCCTGAACCGTCGTCCCATCCATGTCTCCCGGACCAGTGAACTAGAAAAAAGTTTACTGGTGACGGGCTTTGCCTACGATCGCTGTCAAACCCCCGATAATAATTATGCCGAATTCTGTTATCTCACCCATCTGACCCAAGGGGTACGCCGCAGCGGTTCCGCTGCCAAAGACTTAACCGATGTGGCCTGTGGGCGCTTAGATGGTTATTGGGAACGAGGAATTAATCCCTGGGATCTGGCCGCAGGAGTTATTCTGATCGAAGAAGCTGGGGGTAAAATTACCGCCTACGATGAGAGTCCTTTTTTGATAGAAACGGGGCGAATCCTGGCTACTAACGGACAGATTCACACCCCCTTAAGCCAAGCTCTGCAAAAAGCGGCCTCTTGGAGCTTTCAGTTTTAATTCTTTTAATATTTATTACGATTATCATTTTGATTAAAGTTAGGATACTCTCTATGATTTTTCCAATTTCCCAGGGATTATTTCAATATGATTTAATCGATCACTTCGCTATTTTAGGAGTCTCGATCGATGCCGAACAGGAGGAGATTCGTGAGCGTTACTTAAAAATCGCCTATAAAATCCATCCTGATACCTGTCGCACTTACACCACCGATGAAAAGAAACGGGCTAATCAGTTACTTTCAAAATTAGTTAACCCCGCCTACGAACATCTGGGCCGCGACCCATCTCGCGAAGAATTTCGGCTGGTTTTAGCACAAATGGGCAAGTCAATGGGGAGAGATTTGAGTAAAATCACCATCAGTAGCGAACCAGCTAGAAAACTAGCCCAATCTAGCGCTAACTACGAATTAGCCTATCAAAAAATCCTGCAATCTTTGGCGATCGATCAATATACCGCCCTGGAAAATACCTATCAGAAAATCGCCCAACTCAGTGAACTCAATCTCGTTTATCTGATCTTAACCGAAGGTCAGGGCAACAGGAAAACCACCCCGAAAGTCTTTATCTCCCAGGGCAATACTAACCAGTCCGAGTTAGTTAGAGCGGCTGTCACCACGTCAGCTCGGACTAAAAGCAAAGAATCGCCCCTAGAAGCCTATATTCGCCGCGCCCAAGCCTCTCTTGACGAAAATAACCCCGCCCAAGCTTTGCGAGAATTGCGCGATGCCCTGCGGCAAGAACCGGATAATGGCATCTGTCACGCCCTGATCGGTTTAGCCTACCTGCGACAAAATCAACTGTCCATGGCCCGGGTTCATATCAACCGGGCCTGGAAAACCAGCCCCCAAGATGCGACGGTGATTAGGTGCAAACGGGAACTAGATAAAGTAGTTAATTCTAAGATTGAAATGCCAGACCAGAAAGAACAAAAAGAGGAAGGAGAGCGCAAGGGCGGTTTTTGGTCTCGATTTGGTGGTAAAAAGAAATAGGACTGACCAGTGCCACCGATTTTGATTAGCAAACTCCCATGATTCATCAACCCCCGGCGGGGACAAGGGATTTATTACCCCTAGAAGTTACCCAAAAAGGCTGGATTAACGATCGCCTTCAGTCTGTCTTTCAGCGTTGGGGCTATCAAAGGATCGTCACCTCCACCATTGAATGGCTCGATACCCTCACCGCAGGCGGTACGATCGATCCCAGCACCGTGATCCAACTCCACGGGGATAGTCAAGGACTATCGGGATTACGCCCTGAATTAACCGCTTCCATTGCGCGTAGTGCCGTCACCCGCATGAGTGGGGAGTCCTATCCCCAACGTCTCTGTTATCGGGCTAACGTTTTTCGTCGCCCTAGCGCCAGTTATCACGGTCGTCAAGTGGAATTCTATCAAGCAGGGGTAGAACTGCTCTTTTCTGGCGGTTTACTAGCTGATGCCGAGATTTTACTGCTCCTGGCTGACTGTTTCGATAGTTTGTCCGTCCCTAACTGGCAGATTATTTTAGGAGAAGCGGGTTTGACTCGTTCGCTACTTTCTCCTTTTCCGGATCCCTTACGCGAACAGGTGAAGCGCTGTTTAGCCCTCCTCGACTACGTTAGCCTCGAAAATCTTCCCTATCCCAACGAAACCCTCCGGCAGCAAGCCCGACAATTATTTCACCTGCGCGGTAATCCTGAGGATGTCCTCGCACAAGTGGCCGTATTAGCCCAGGAAGAATCGGCCCAAAAAGCCGTTAATAACCTTAAATCCCTAGTAGAGCTGCTTAATGCCGATCGCTCTGGGCCTTTCCCCCTAATTCTCGATTTAAGTCTGATTCAAACCTTTGATTACTACACCGGCATCGTTTTTAAAGCGGTTAGTGATCACCGGCAAAATCTCAGTATTTTAGGCCAGGGCGGACGCTATGATCAATTATTGGGCGTTTTTCATCCCCAAGGCCAATCGGCTCCGGGTATCGGTTTTTCCCTGAATATCGAAGAACTGCACGAAAGTTTATTATCAGGGCAGACTTTACCCACTCAAGCTCCCCCCCTCGACTGGTTGCTTATCCCTTTGGGTAATAACGCCCAGATAGCGACTTTTAGTAAGGCTCGCTCCCTTCGCACCAGTGATCCGAATCTGAGGGTGGCGATCGATTTAGGTGGTCGCAGCGAGGCACAAATTCGTACCTATGCCCGCGATCGAATGATTAAAAATCTCGCCTGGGTGCAAGAAGATGGTTCCGTGAGCGAAGAATCTCTCTAAAAAGGGGCAAAAACAGCGAAAATCCTGCTGCCTTCTGCCCGCTGCTATAGGAATCTATAATTGTGTTCAATTACTCCTCATCCCAGTCATGCCTTCCAGCGGTCAAGTGAAATCGATTTTTTTTCTGATCCTCTTTCTCCTCAGTATTCTAGGGGGTATTCTACTGGCTTCGCTACTTCAACAACCAGCGATCGCCCAATCGCCGTCCTCGGATACATTGCTAAATCGTTATCAAATTGGACAGCAAACCTATCTAGAAAATTGTGCCACTTGCCATATTGCCATTCCTCCCAGCATCCTACCCAGTCAAACTTGGAAAAAAATCCTAGAAAATCCTGATTCTCACTATGGTATCCGTTTAAAACCAATTGTCGGCATTACTCAGCGTCTTATCTGGGATTATCTCAGTTATTCTTCCCGCCCTCTTACCCAGACTACTTTTGTTCCCCTCCTAATTGAACAGTCCAGCTATGTAAAGGTTTTGCATCCTAGGGTCAATTTACCCACTCCTATCGGTCATACCACCTGTGTCAGCTGTCATCCCAACGCTTCCCGCTACGATTATCAGACCCTTACCCCCATCTGGGATAATGCAGCTTAATCAGTGATCAGATATGAGTTTTTAGTTCACTGATTACTGATTACTGTTTACTGATCACTGAGAGGAGGTGCAGTTAGGGTCATTTCGCCGATTTGGCCAGCTTTACCCATTAATTGGGCAGGGTTTTCGTTAAGAGAGATTTTAACAGCGCCAGCATTGCCCGAGCGAATATTTAAACTCTTTTGGGCTGTCCAAGTTTGTTTGGTCCCGGGTTGGAGAGTGCCTTCATGGACTTTTTTGCCATCGGCAATTACCCTTACCCAAGCGGCCTGTTCAATAGTTACCTCGGCTGAGAGGGGAACTTTTGGCTGAGGAGAAGGGGAAGGAGAGACTACTGGTGCGGGAGGGACTACTGGTGCCGGGGAAACCAGGGGGGAAGGAGAGGGAGTAACGGTAGGGAGGTTAGAGAGAGGGGGACGGAGGAAAAGATAGCCAATACCACAAAATATGCCCGCCAGCAAGCCTAGCCAGAGATAAATTCCGAAAAAGGTTGATTTAGTTGGTTGGGGGCTAGTTTCTGGGGCTGGTTTTTCTGGTTTCACCCGTTCCACTTTTGGGGCAGCGGGTTCAGCCTTGGGGATAGGGGTAACTTTTGTGGGCAGTGTTTTCGGGATAGTTACCTCTTGGGCTAATTGTTCCGCACTAGGAGACAAGCGATCGGCTAAAGCTTTACCATCAATTTTTAGGGCATCACCGTAGCGTTTGATAAATCCCTTGACATAAATTAATTCTGGTAATTTCTCCCAATTCCCCGTTTCCAACGCTTCTAGCATTGGCAATCTAATCATCGTCAGGGCGGCGATATCGTCTATGCTCAGGCCGCTTTCTTCTCGTTTTTGACGTAAATAAGTCCCGATTTCCTTGATTTGTTCGGCTTGTAGGGGACTGAGTTGACTCATAATTCCAGTCATAATCTATACCAACTTAGATGATAATCTCGATTTTGTTATTTTGGGATAATCTGTTCTCTAGAAGATCCTTTTAACTTGTCGTCATTACCAGCGAAAAAGTGCCAAAAACCAGCAAAAATCGGCAATACTTGCAAAAGTTAAGTTTTTTATCCTAGGGTGACTGCACTGGCCAGCTAGTACATACGTTTGTTCTCAATGCTTGTTTTTCTCGAACTCTCAGCTTATCCCTAATTATGACCTTTATTCCCCATCCCGACACCATCACCCTTAACCTTACCTGTGCCGTAGTCACGGTGAGCGATACTCGTACCCCAGAGACGGATAGGAGTGGCCAAATAATTCAAGAGTTACTAACTCGATCGGGTCACGATATCGGCCTATACTTAATTATCCCCGATGAACCCTCACAAATTCAAGCAATTTTACCAGAAATTAGCAATCAAAATCAGATAAAAGTCTTAATTCTCAATGGGGGTACGGGTATTGCTCCTAGAGACACTACCTACGATGCTTTAGTACCTTTATTAAGGATCACTTTGCCCGGTTTTGGCGAATTATTTCGTTATCTCAGTTATCAAGAAATTGGCTCCCGTGCCATGGCATCGAGGGCGATAGCTGGGGTTTATCAAAACTTATTAGTCTTTTCTCTCCCCGGTTCCACTAATGCCGTTAAATTAGCCCTAGAAAAACTGATTCTTCCCGAAATTTTACATCTGGTTAAACAGATGAATGGGTAATTTATTTTGATTTGATCTTGGCTGAAATTTCTTGAAAACATACATCCCAAAAATAGCTGGCTAGATTCACCGCGCTTAACAGTTTAGGAATTCCTTCACTTAGACTAGCAAAACCTCGATTTTTAATCTGGAGAAGATCAATAGCGATCGCAAAAGTTAAAAGTGCTAAAGCGATGATTAAAATTTGGTAAGAAGTTTGTTTTATTCGCCGCCAAAATACTAAACCATAAATCAGAATTGCGAGGGCATAAACAGAGATAGTCAAGAATTTGGGAATATTAAAATAGAGGAGAATGATATGAATTCTGAAGATTTCATTGATGGCAAACAGTCCCGTTATTATGCCAGAAAAAAGTAAAAACTGGCGATAATTATTGAAACTTGCCTCCTGGCACAATAAAGCATAACTAAAAAGGCAAACAATCGGAGGTAAACAACAAAGCAATTGAAAAGAATGGGTTAATAAACCGGCGATCGGAGTTGGGGGAGTAGCGGGAGGATAAAATAAAAGACTAGAGGGTAATTCTGCCCGATCAACCCCAGCAATTAAAGCTAAAATCAAGAGGAGAACGACAAGATTTATTTTCAGAAAATGCTGTTCTCGTGAGGACATAAGTATAGTAGTTTATAATTGTGGCTATTAACCACGGTATAATGCACAAAGTGCCGCTTTCTACTGGCTCGATCTACATACCGAAGTGCCAAGCATTTCCTCAATTGTGTTAGGGACAATTTTCTCGGTTTTCTATGCTCGATCAAAAAGAACTTTTGTGTTTATTACAATTGGCTAGTCCCATTTTACCCGTGGGGGCCTATAGTTATTCCGAAGGGCTAGAAACCCTCGTCGAAAAGGGGATTATCTCCAATAGTGCCACCTTGAATGATTGGTTAGAGCGATCGCTTTGTCAAGGCTCGATTCGCTTAGAAACGGCTGTTTTGGTAAGGGTATATCGTTGTTTTTGTCAAGAGGATTTTACAAAACTTAATTATTGGGATAATTGGTTATCGGCAACGCGGGAAACGGCCGAATTAAGACAACAAAGCTGGCAAATGGGGCGATCGCTGTTAAACCTATTGCGAGAGTTAGCACCGGCCAGAGATAATCTACCAGAAGAGGCTAATTATGCCACCGCCTTTGCGATCGGGGCAAGTCATTGGCAAATTGGCGAAGAATTAGCGGTTTTAGGCTATTTACACAGTTGGGCAAGTAATTTAATCAATGCAGGATTGCGTTTAATTCCCCTTGGACAAACCCTAGGACAATCCCTTCTGATCGGTTTACAGCCCAGTTTATTAACAGCAACAGCAGATATTATCAGTTTAGCCGATGAAAACCTGACCAGTTGGAGTTGGGGGCTAAGTTTTGCCAGTATGAACCACGAAACCCAGTATAGTCGTCTATTTCGCAGTTAGAAATTTAGAGAGGAGAGCAGCAGTCTGGCCGATGGAATTTTTCACTATTTTCAGGGAGAATATCCAAGTCTCTAGGAGTCTCTCTCTTAGGTTCAAGCCTAGGGATAGCGTAAAAAACCGAATAAGGTATAGTAAGATTAAAAAAAAATCTTAGGTCTTAGTTCTCGCTTTCTGAGTAACTAAGGATTTTAAGGAAAGGTGCGAACACTCTACCTAGCCACAGTGTACCAATGTTTAGTCAATCAGAAAAAATTCCCGTTTCGGTGTTGATTCCCGCCAAAAACGAGGAATCCAACCTTCCCGCCTGTTTAGAGAGTGTTGCTAGGGCTGATGAAGTGTTTGTCGTCGATTCCCAAAGTAGCGATCGCTCGATCGAAATATCTACCAACTATGGGGCTAATGTCGTCCAATTTTATTTTAATGGTCGTTGGCCGAAAAAGAAAAACTGGTCCCTCGATAACCTGCCTTTTCGCAATGAATGGGTATTAATCGTCGATTGTGATGAGAGAATCACCCCCGAACTATGGGACGAAATCGCCACTGTAATCCAAGATCCCAACTATAACGGTTATTATCTCAATCGTCGCGTCTTCTTCCTCGGACAATGGATTCGTTATGGTGGCAAGTATCCCGACTGGAATCTGCGCTTATTTAAACATAAGTCGGGCAGATACGAGAATTTAAACACGGAAGATATCCCCAACACGGGAGATAACGAGGTTCACGAACACGTTATCCTCGATGGCAAGGTGGGATATCTGAAAAATGATATGCTGCACATCGATTTCCGCGATATCTATCATTGGTTAGAAAGACATAATCGTTATTCCAACTGGGAGGCGCGAGTTTATTACAATATTCTCACGGGTAATGACGAAAGCGGCACGATCGGAGCGAACCTGTTCGGTGATGCGGTGCAGAGAAAACGTTTTTTAAAGAAAATTTGGGTAAAATTGCCCTTTAAACCGCTGCTGCGCTTTATTCTCTTTTATGTTATCCGTCTCGGTTTCTTGGATGGCAAAGCTGGTTATATCTACGGTCGTCTTTTGAGTCAGTATGAATACCAAATTGGGGTTAAATTGTACGAATTACGGAGATTTGGCGGTAAATTAAACGTTAATACCCATGTTAATCCCCCGATTAAACCCTCGGAACCTCAACCGGTAGAAATGATTAAATAAGTCCTATGTCCCCAGAAATCCGCACCGATGAGGAAGCGTGGCTAAATCTGCGTACCTACGATCAATCTTGGTTTGATCGCGGTCGTTCTAATCCAATTATCCTACTTTGGTGGTTAGTACAGGGAATTCTTTTTCCCCTCAGTTTGCATCAGATGGATAGCTTTCGCTGCGCTGTTTTGCGGCTATTTGGGGCTAAAATCGGCCAAGGTGTGAAAATTCGCCCGACGGTAAGGGTGACTTATCCCTGGAAAGTGGCGATCGGTGATTATACTTGGATTGGCGATGATGTGGTGATTTATAGTTTAGATAATGTTACCATCGGCAGTCATTGTGTGATTTCTCAAAAATGCTATCTTTGCACTGGCAGTCACGATCCCGGCGATCGCTCTTTTGGCTTAAAAACCACTCCCATCCTCATCGGTAATGGTACATGGATCGCGGCCGATTGTTTTTTGGCTCCGGGGGTAAAAATTGGCTCTAATGTTGTTATTGGGGCAAGAAGCAGCGTATTTGCCGATATTCCCGCTCAAAAGGTCGCTTGGGGTAGTCCCTGTCGTCCTCAATACGATAGAAAGATGAATTCTTATAGCAGTTAAGCTAAGAGGCATTTTATCAGAGATTATTGCCGCAAACACGCACCCGACAAAATCAGCGATCGCACTAATCTTGGTAATGATAACGACAGGAAAGAACTGTTAGATAATCATCATCGACAACATAGACAAGGCGATTAGTTTCATCCGTACGAGATCAAAAACCTGACAAATTCTCTCTCAAGGGTTCAGGTTTACCGATTCCTTCAAAAGGATTGGCTAGAGTATCTTGGATGAGCAGATTAATTCTTTTCAGGGTTTTCTTATCCTGAGATTGCCAATAAAGATAATCTTTCCATGCTTTACTACCCCAAGCTAACTTACGCATCAATTAAATCATGTTCTTGTATTTTACCTGCTTGATATTCTGCGATCGCTTCTTCTAGATGTTGAGCATTAGCCGGAGATTTTAAGAGATAAACCGTTTCCATCAGACTGTCATAATAACTTTTAGACATGATGACAACATCTTCTGCATCTCTTCTGACAATAACGGTACAGTTTTTGTCATTGGCTACTGTATCTATTACAGATTTAAGGTTTTTTCCAGCTTCGCTAAAGTTGACAATGTTGACGCTCATCAGAGTTGTACATGGTTAACTACAAGCATTATTATAGTCTGTCCAAAGGAGAAAATGGAAATCCTAGGGAAAACTATCCTAAATCTGGTTGGCAAAACCGAAAGGCTTCAGCAAACGAACCTGAGTGATCGCACTAATTCCTAGAAGGCTTAACGCGGCAATTTATAGCATTTTTATCGATTTTTGTCAAGATATATTTGACACAATTTATTAGAAAAAGGGTTTCTAATTAAAGAGGGCGAATGCAATTCGCCCCTACAATAATATTATTATTATTGTGCCAATGGTAGGGGCGCATCGCGTGCGCCCAGAATGTCCTAAGTAGGTAGGCACAATTATTTGTAGGATGGGTTAGCGGTAGCGTAACATAATCGGGCGTTAGGTTTCATGCTTCAACCCAACCTACGTTCATTTTATATTTAATTCCACCCACCTACTTATAGATATTTCGACAAAATTGAAAGGCAGAAAAAGGGTTTATAAAGAAACCCTTTTTCTAGTTTCCAACTAATCCTATTTGACCTAATAGGTAAGGAAGCACTCTGTGCCGATGCGGACGCTGCTGATCAGTTTCCAACTAATCCTATTTGACCTAATAGGTAAGGTTCCGGGATTTATACGCAGTACCTACTGGAGTAGTGTTTCCAACTAATCCTATTTGACCTAATAGGTAAGGTCGGGGTATCCCGATTATTCAAGAGTTTGCAAAGCAGTTTGGCGTGTTTCCAACTAATCCTATTTGACCTAATAGGTAAGGAAGTTTGAGATCATGAACGCAATGGGTGAGTATGGGTTTCCAACTAATCCTATTTGACCTAATAGGTAAGGAGTACCCCTTGGAAAGTCTCATCGAGAGGGGAAGACAGACCCCCAAATCGACGCACCTGCAAAAAGAGGGTTAAAAAGTGGTCTTGGGGGGGGTAAAAGTCCCGATACCAAAGGGTAGAACCCTGACTGGGAGAGCAATCGACGCACCTCAACCAGAGAATCGGGGTTTTAGGTCGGGGAGGGGGTGCATCGATTTTCAGTCAAGAGTTAGGGGACAAGCTAGATGATGTAGAGATTTGGGGGTGGTTGAGGAGGAGAACCTCCCATCACCAATAATCTAGAGACAGCTTCTTCGGAAATCCCATAGAAGCGCACATCATCCTCTTGAGGATTGACCCTTTCTACTACTTTAGCGTACAGTTTCCGCCTCTCGATGTGTAATTAATTTTGCTTAAGTAATTATCTGTAATTAATTGTCTAGCTACTGATTAAGGAGGGTAGCGGGGGTGGGAGTTTTTTTTAAGGATTTTTTAACCCCCAAAATCCCCCGATTCTGGCGAGCAATCAGTATCATAGATAACAACAACAAGCTATAGGTCTAATCCGATAAAAATCATGACCTACCTATCTCCTAAATTATTCACTTTTGAAGACTTTTTAAACCAGTATGGAGATGACCCACGCTATCAATTAATTGACGGGGAGTTGCGAGACTTGGAACCCACTGGACCTCAGGAATCCGTAGCGGGAAAAATCGCAGGAAGACTGTGGGGAGAAATCTTGCGATTACATCTACCCTGGACAATTCCTAAAAACTGTTTGCTCCGTCCAGAATCGGGTCAAGCTACTGCTTTACGTCCCGATGTCATCATTTTGGATGAAGTGGACTTTAGCACCGAACCTCTCTGGGAAAAACAACCAATTTTAACTAGCTCCCCAGCAATTAAATTAGTGGTAGAAGTGGTTAGTAGTAATTGGCAAGATGATTATGCACGCAAAGTTGAAGAATACTCATCTTTAGGTATTGCTGAATATTGGATTGTCGATTTTCGTGGATTGGGTGGCATCTCTTTTATCGGTAAACCCAAACAGCCTACTTTGACTATTTGTCAGCTAGAAGGTGATGAATATCAACAAAAATTATATCGTCTTTATGAGCGCATTAGTTCGGCAGTTTTTCCCGAATTGTCTCTGTGTCTTCTCGATATTATGCCCTAAATCTCTAGTAAAATTATGCTGAAATCTCTTAAAAATGTCCTGGGTAATCTGCGTCAATATCCCTATAATATTATCTTTAATCCCCTCACCAATGCAGCATTAGCCATCGCCGCTATTTTGGCACTAATTGCCGATCAATTTGGCCAGGGATATTATCTAATTTTTCTGATTACTTTGGCTCTAGTTATCATCGGTATCTGGCTAGAATCTCAGAAATACGACCTCTATAAACATCAGGCGATTCCTCTACCGATAGTGATTAATATTGCTAATCCTGCCGATAGTAATAAGGCTCTGCAATCGCTTTTTAATATCATCGAAACAGAAAATAAATACAAAGATCATCAAAATAATCTTGACCAGTATCTCAATATTAGCGAAACAGACTTAATTTTTAACTACTCCTGTGATATTTATGATCAAGAAATGCTGAGAGCTTTTTTGCAAATACTCCGCTATAATCTAGAGAAACTTAAGAAAAAAACTCCCCAAAATACTATTATTTATCTTGCCTATATCGGTCCGATTAGCGTCGCTATTATGGTCGGCACTATTCTCGCTACCGAAGGAGTAAAAATCTTTCAATATAATAAATCTTCTGATAGTTATTATCCTGTGGTGGAAATTAGCGATCGCAAACTCAAAGAAGATATTAAGGAATACGAAAAATTTGAGCGTGTTGTCACCGAAAAAGGTCAAGATAGAGTAACTATAGCCATCGATGTTTCTTCCCATAAAATTAATCTTAATGATCAGAGTATCGAAAACTACGGCGATTTAATTTATCTGAAAAGTAAAGGCAGTGGTACAATCGAAAAAAATGAAGATTGGCTACAATATTCTAGAGAAATCTTTAAAACTATCAACATCGCTCAACAAAAAAACTATCAAGAGATTAAGCTAGTTTATTCCATGCCTATAACTTTGGGAATACTTGTCGGAATGGCCGTTCAACAATACTGGCCAATTCTCCTAACTCAATACGAAAATTCTACCTACAGAAATCTTATTAATCTTCAGGAATTTAAACTTTATCGAGGACAATAAAGATAAAATGAACTATACTGTAATTACCTTTGCTCCTGTGCAAGGATTCATCGAAAAATCGCGTAAACTAAGGGACTTATACGGTGGTTCTTTTTTATTATCCTATCTTGCCGATGCTATCTGTCAGGCAGCGGATAAATATCCTGAATGTAGCCTTATTTCTCCCGCTTTAATTGACGTTAAAAGAGGAACTCCCAACCAAATCTTAATCGCGGGTAATTTTCCCAAAAAAGAAGCCGAACAAGTCTTCGATGACGCATGGCAAAAAGTGGTTAATAAGTGTCGGGTTTGGATTGAACAAAATTTACCACAATACAATTATACTTGGCGACGAGAATGGAACCTATGGATTAATCATACTTGGGAATTCTTCTGGGCGCAAGAGGACTCGATCGATTGTGCGTTTAAAAGTCTGCAACAGAAAAAATATCAACGAGATTGGACGGGAATTAATTGGCAAGGAGAAAGTTCTAGCTTATCGGGTTCCGATGCCATTGTTTGGTATGGAATGACGGATCAAACCCATCCTTTATATTCTAGTATTTCCCAACAAAATCAGCAAATCACTGAATTTTATCAGCAATTAAGTCAAAAACTTTCTAATGCTATCCTCGATGAAACCGAACGTCTTAGCATTCCCGAATTAGTCAAAAGAATGATTACATTATATGATATTGGCAAGCCTTTAAACCTAGAACTTCCTAAAAAATTTGTGGAACTAAATCGCTACGAGGAAAAATCCTATACAGGATGGTTTCAAGGGGACGGTGACGGGATGGGAAATTACCTAAAAAATCTGTCCATATCCTCAAGAAAAGAATTTAGTCAAAGAATGCGACAATGGGGAGAAGAACTAGAAAATTATCTTAACTTTGGTCGCATTATTTATGGAGGAGGAGATGACTTTCTAGGGGTTTTGTTTTCACAAAAATCAGAACCAAAATTAACCCTACAAGATTGTCTATATTGGTTTGATCAATTTCATCGAGAAATCTGGCCAAAACACGGTTATTCTCAGGATATAACTGTTAGCGTCGGTTTTGTTTGGGCAGCTTCAGGAGTTCCTCAGCGTGACATATTACAACAATGTCGAGAAGCAGAAAAATCCGCTAAAAATCAAGGTAAAAATCGTCTAGCGGTGCGAATCCTTTTTAACAGTGGTAACTATTTAGAGTGGGTTTGTCCCTGGGAAAACTTAAAAGATATCCTCGATAGTTATTGCGATCGCAGTGAAGGAAAAAACTGGACACATTTCTATAATGATATAGCAACTTTAGAAAATCGCCGCGCTTTTACCGATGATAATCACGATATTGCCAATGCAGTTTTTAACCTTTATTTTAATCAAAATATACCCATCGATACCACCTCTCACCAAGATAGAAATAACTGGGTAATTAACCTCTCAAAAGTGGCCAATCATCTCACCTAAACATACAAAAATGCTGCAATATCTGATCATAATTAAACCTTTGGGATTTCTCTACGGTAGCGCCGGTCCGTTTCTGTCTCCAGAAAATCTAGTTGGACGTTCAGGAAATCGTTTTCCCCCCACTGCTGCCACAGTTTCGGGACTATTTGCTCACAGCAATCCTACCAATATTCGCAATTTACAAATTGCCGGCCCTTTTTGGGCAAACAGTGAACAACCAGATAACTTTTTTGTCCCCACTCCCTTTATTTATTTGGCTAAAAAACCCCTCGCAAATTATTTTCAAGACCAAGAAAATAACGACAATGGAAAAATTCAACACACCTTAACATGGCAAGAGAAAGACAGTAAACAAATTGAGGGAAAATTCGATCGAGATAGTTGGATTCCTATCAACCAATGGTATAATCCTCAAAAAGCCTATGGTTCTCCGTGGCAATATCATCCCCATCTCCATCCGCGTTTGTTAGAGGAGCAAAGAAAGGTAAAAACTGGAGAATTATTCCTCGAAAATGCCGTCCAGTTACATCCAGATGCTTGTCTAGTTTATTTAGCTAATCAACCCCTAGAAAATGGCTGGTATCGCTTTGGTGGAGAATCCCATCTAGTGGAAGTTAAATCACTTGAACTAAGCAGCCATCTCCAAACTTTATTTAATCAAGATGTCGGTCAATATTTTGCCCTCATTACTGCCGCAATCTGGGGAACAAATCGCCTATCAACTCGCAATCCCAGTGATTGGCAATTAGAAACCCTCAACACCGAAAGACCAATAACCTATCGTTATCGATTCGGAGGAAAAGATAAAGTTAAGCGCTTATCTAGGGGACGTTATGCAGTTCCCGCAGGAACAGTTTATCGCTTAAAAAACCCCTTACCATCTTGGCAAAATTGGCAGGAATCTTGGTTCCCCAGCGAAGGGGTTTCTCTCAAACGTTGGGGCTGCGGATTAGCCTTACCCTTAGAAAATATTGCCAAATAAAGCCTATAATTATTGAGTAGGGTAAATGAGACGAGAATAAGTGATAGCTATGGCAAAACTAAAAACTAGATTTCCCCGAAAAGCTTTATTAGATTATTGAAAAAGTGGTAATAATCAAGGCTCAAAAATTAGCAAAAATAAAATGCTGCGTATGTTTTTAGATTTTTTGGTAGAAGATGCCTTTAAAAACCCTTCTTCTCTCACTCCTTACACAGAGGAAATGGCTAAAGAAATCGATGAGTTATTAAAGGGTGTTGCAATTGATTAGGACTAAACCTATAGCTTTGTGCTGTCCTAATAGCCTAAATACCACGATCAAATATTAACAAAATCTTAGAAAATCCTGACATTAATGTTAACCTAGTTTAGAATAATCCCTAAGCATCTAAAATACTCACTTTTACCAAAAAATGTATCACAAAAGTTATGGCATACTTGAAACCTTAGCACCGCTTCATGTGGGAGCAACCGCAGGAGAAGAAACAGGTAATCTTAACCTCATTTTTCGCGATCAATTTACCCAAACAGCAATTATCCCCGGTAGTTCTATTCGCGGCCGTTTTCGTGCCGATATGAACAATATAGATGAAAAACGTACATGGTACGGACACGAAGCAATCCCAGGACAAGAAGACGGAGGAACCACCGAAGCAAAAGTTAAATTTGAATATGCTTCCCTCGTTTGGTTGCCGGTATTTTGTCCAGGACAGCCGATAATTTGGGTCACTTCTCCCCTATTATTAAAACGCTACAAACAAATCACGGGAATCTCTGCAAAAGTACCCAATCCTTATACTGCTTCCCCTAGCTTACAAGCGCGAGTAGTGCAGGGAGTTAACCGCAATAGCAAAGTTTTATTTTTTAACTTAGGATTTCTCGAAATTGAACACTTAGAGGAGCTTTCTTCGTGGATTCCCTCGCAAGCGGATTTAAAAGCTTCTCAATTAGTCGTCGTTGATGATAACGATATATCCATGCTGCACGATATGGCACTCTACCGACAAAGCCGGGTTAAACTACTAGAAGATCAGAAAAAAGTCGATACAGAAAAGGGAGCTTTTTTCAATGTGGAAGCTTTACCCGTGGGTAGTGTTTTAGTTTTTCCCATTGCTTGCAAAGAAACAGGATGGCAACCTTTTGGAGAATCGGTAAACCAAAAAGAATTATATTTCGGAGGATTAGAATCCATCGGTTTTGGTCGTTGCCAAGTTACTATTTTAAACTACGCCAATCAATAATTACATTTTATCTAATATTATGGCTTGGAAAGAATACAATCTCGATCGCATTGCTCAGAAATTAGTTCTCGCTGCCAAACTACGGGATCGAGATTCTCTCAATCAATCTTTTAAAATGCGTGAATCCGTTTCCTATGGACTAGAAAGATTCTGGGGTGAACATCTGCGCTTACAATCTAAGGAACCCAATAAAGCACAATACTGGAAAGAAACTTGGGATAAATTAGTCGAAACCATGGCAGAAGCTGGGATTCCTATCCCTAACGATACCGTAGAGGTAAATGATACCGAATCTGTTCAAGCAATGGCAGAAAAACTCTGGGAATTAAAGCTAGAAGACCAGAGAATTACCCTCGCTGTTTTAACGCAACTATGCGATTGTTTAGTTTGGTGGACTCAAAGATATAAAGGAACAAAGGAGCGATAAATTATATGGTTAATATTCCCGATATTGGTGACAAAATCCCCCTGATGTTTCGCGCACAAACCAAAGGGCGATCACAATTACAATATATTGGCTCTAAAAAAGATGAAAATGATAGCCAAAAATGGGTAAAGGAATGGATAGAACGAGTCGATGAAAATCCTCCCCAATTTGGTCAAGAAGTAAAAACCAAAGAATATCAAATATCGTGGCGATTCGTCACTAATGGGGGACAAGATGAAGGAATAATTCGGCCTGTAATGGGTGCTTATGGCATACCATTTTATCCAGGTTCCAGCATGAAAGGAGCCTTTTGTCAAGCTTGCACCCCCGAACAAAAACAACGTTATCACCTCGAAAAAGATAGCGATAACCCTAGTCTTTTGCGCTTCCATGGCGGTTATCCCGTTAATGATTGGACGGAAAATCTTTTAGATATTGTTCACCCGCAACAGGGATGGCAAGTAAAAACCCAAAACACTCGACAAAAACCCGGTGGAGAAAGTGGTTTTGCTTTAATTTCCCTCTATCAACCTACCCTAAAATTTGGCATTTCTAGCTTAATAGAACAACCGGATTGGGAGGAGATTTGGACTATCTGGGAAAGAGCTTTAGAATCTGGTCTAGGATGCCGTGTTAGTAGCGGTTACGGCTTGCCAAAAGACATTAAACCTTCAAAAGAACCTTTATATAAATGTTTTCTGAAAGGGCAAGGAATGGCTCCTAAAAGCCTCGATGGTGAAAAGGAATTTCGACCCAATATTTTTCGAGGAGCAATTCGCGGTCATGCCTTGCGTATTTTTGGCGGTTTAACTGATGCTAAAAATGCAGAAAAATTAGTTAATCAGCTATTTGGAGGAATTGACAGAGAAGCAACCCAAGGTTTACTAGCGATCGATTTTCGTGTCAATTCTCTAGAGTTAGGAACCTTTACCAATGGTTACAACGAACCCACCTACACAGTAACAGGAGAATTGCGCTGGATTATCACCCAATCTCTCCCCGAAAACCAGCAAGAATGCTTAAAAAAATTAATTCGTTTCCTCACTCGTTTTGCTATGTTATTAGGAGGATTTGGTAAATCGTGGCGACGAGCAGATCATAGTATTTTCTATGAGGATTATTATCCCAATAAACCCTTAATTGGCTGTCATTGGCAATGGGGGGATAAAAGTTCTTTAATCAACGATAATAAAGTCAGAGATTTAACCCACGTTCATCCCTTTATCAAAGATGTTCGCACTATTGCTAAAGAATGGATGACCTTACAAAATATCCCCATCACTCCCAATAATAGTGCTAACTGGCGAGAAAGTTGGCATCCTAAAAAAGTCGAGGTTTGGGGAAGAATTGCTGAAGATAAAGATGACTCCCTAGCCATCAAATGGCTTCACAAAGCCTATCAAAAACTGGATAATTTAAGTATCTATAAAACCTCAGTGACAGGAAGTATCGAGCAAATTGGTCGTCTTTGGCATCGAATGTATCCCCAAAATAATCATCAATACCTAGAATTATTAACAATTTTTCCTGATGACTTTGATGATTGTGCTTATTTTCTAGGTTTTCTAGACGAGAATAATGGTAAAGAGAGCAAATTTCAAAAACTTTGGCCGAAATAATCCCGTTCAAAGTTAAGTACTGCGCGCAAAATTAATTACACATTTCGATAAAGCTTTTGCCTTTTACCTCGACCAGATGCGGAAACTATACGCTAAAGTAGTAGAAAGGGTCAATCCTCAAGAGGATGATGTACGCTTCTATGGGATTTCCGAAGAAGCAGTCTCTAGGGTGTTGGTAATTGGAGGTTCTCCTCCTCAACCACCCCCAACTGTCTATATCATCTAGCTTGTCCCCCAACTCTTGGCTGAAAATCGATGCACCCTCTCCCCGACTCCCAAAACCCCGATTCTCTGGTTGAGGTGTGTCGATTGCTCTCCCCGTCAGGGTTCTACCCTTTGGTATCGGGACTTTTACCCCCCCACTACCACCTTTTTACCCTATGGATTGCAGGTGCGTCGATTTGGGGGTCTGTCTTCCCCTCTCGATAAGGCTTTCCAAGGGGTACTCCTTACCTATTAGGTCAAATAGGATTAGTTGGAAACAGAAATTTCTTCTTCAAATGCACGAAGAAATTTTCCTTACCTATTAGGTCAAATAGGATTAGTTGGAAACGTTCATCTGCAGCGCAGAGGCTGCATTGATATTTTTTTCCTTACCTATTAGGTCAAATAGGATTAGTTGGAAACCTCTCACCGCCAGTAGCAATGATCGCTTCTTCGTAGTCCCTTACCTATTAGGTCAAATAGGATTAGTTGGACACAAATCCGTATAGGACATTCCGCTTAATTGCAATAATCTATCAACCCTTACCTATTAGGTCAAATAGGATTAGTTGGAAACAGTATCGCTAATTCTTTTTCAATTACCTGATGACTGCAAACCTTACCTATTAGGTCAAATAGGATTAGTTGGAAACAGTACAAGATATTTGCTACTCGTTTTTAATTGGCAATCGTACCACCTTACCTATTAGGTCAAATAGGATTAGTTGGAAACAAAGAAGCAGAACCGATAAAATCTGTAAAGAAAGTATTTTACACCTTACCTATTAGGTCAAATAGGATTAGTTGGAAACAAGCGAAAATGCGCTATTGAAAATAAACTTTACCCCTTACCTATTAGGTCAAATAGGATTAGTTGGAAACGCTATCACCTCTAAAGTACCAGATGCCAGCGTTCGGCCCTTACCTATTAGGTCAAATAGGATTAGTTGGAAACATTACATTGCTCTGTCCGCCGTCTTCGAGGATGTTATTGCCTTACCTATTAGGTCAAATAGGATTAGTTGGAAACTTTAGAGTCATCGTGTCCACCGAATCGTATGTTGACTCAGTGCCTTACCTATTAGGTCAAATAGGATTAGTTGGAAAACAGAAAAAGGGTTTCTTTTAGAAACCCTTTTTCTAATAAATTGTGTCAAATATATCTTGACAAAAATCGATAAAAATGTTAGAATCTAACGGCAATCTTCGCTTTATTGCATGAGTAGAAAACGGGTTTCTCCGAGAAACCCGTTTTCTGCGATCGCTGGTCAAGGAAAAACCCGATAATTTCCCCTATTCCCTGGGATCAAAATCTGGCAGCGTCCCCAGCTTGCGAATGGTCACTTTAACATCCATAGACAAAAAGTCATCGGCATCACCAAACCAAAAACCGGAAAGAGGAATGATTTGACCGGGATGACATCCTCACCGTCCGTTTTACGGCGGTGAGGATGTCAACCTGATTATCCTTGATAATAAGCTGGTTATAATTAAATTGAAGATGGATACCCCCTTGATAAGGGGAGTATCTGACAATTTTTAACACCCACCCACTCAGTCACTGATAACTGATAACTGATAACTGAAATGACCTTTGACCCGTTCCTCGATCGAGCTTGGAATACCGAAGACCTAGAACAAGCGCTTCGAGGTGTCGGCACTATTCAAGAAGAACTCAACTATAATCAGGCGCGCAATTCTCTGAGCAAACTTGTTGAGCGTCTGGATCTTACCTCGATCGAGAAAATTGGTCTAGAAGCGGAGATCGATCGCCTAGTGGCCCTGCTAGAAAAACTCGATCGATCCCTGATTCAAATTGCCGCTTTTGGTCTGGTGGGCCGGGGAAAATCCTCGATTTTAAATGCTCTGGTCGGTCAAGAAATCTTTACGACCGGTCCCCTACACGGAGTTACCCGCACCATTAAAGGGGTAAATTGGCAGTTGAGCAGCGATGATACTTTCCCCAATCTAGCGCGTCTGACCCTGAACGGCCAGGGTAATGCTCAGGTGCAATTGCTTGATACTCCCGGTATTGATGAGGTAGATGGGCAAACGAGGGAAATTCTCGCCTGTCAGGTGGCGCAGCAGGTGGATTTAATCCTTTTTATCATCTCCGGTGATATGACCAAAGTGGAATTTTCCGCCTTGGCCAAGTTACGCGAAGCGGGAAAACCGATGATTTTGGTCTTTAATAAAATCGATCAGTATCCAGAAGTCGATCGCCTCGCTATCTATGAGAAAATCGCCTCAGAACGGGTGAAAGAATTACTCTCCCCCGATGAGATTGTTATGGTGGCGGCCTCTCCCCTCCTGACGGATACCGTCAAGGGGCAGGATGGGCGGCTAAAAACGCAACGATTTCGCGGAAACCCCCAGATAGAAGCTCTGAAACTCAAAATTTTGGAAATTCTAGAGCGAGAGGGTAAATCGCTCGTAGCACTCAATTCTATGCTGTATGCGGACGAGGTAAACGAGCAAATTGTCGCCCGCAAAATGGCTATCCGCGATCGCGGGGCTAATCAATTGATTCAAAAAGCAGTGATGATCAAAGCATCGGCGATCGCTCTCAATCCAGTGACGGTGTTGGATCTGTTTACGGGAGCAGTTATCGATCTAGCCATGATTCTCGCTCTTTCTCGCTTATACGGCATCGATTTAACTCGTCGGGGAGCGATCGCTCTTTTACAAAAAATTGCCCTCAATATGGGGGGTATTAGTGCCAGCGAATTTTTAGCGGTTTTGGGCTTAAGTTCCCTCAAAGGACTGCTCGGTCTCTCGATTCCTGCCACTGGCGGCATTTCTCTCCTTCCCTATACTTCGATCGCCCTGACTCAAGCGGGAGTTGCCGGTGTATCCTGTTACGCGATCGGCCAAGTGACGAAAACCTATCTCGCTAATGGGGCCACCTGGGGACCCGATGGCCCGAAGGCAGTGGTGGCCAGTATTCTCGATTCCCTCGATGAAACCTCGATTCTCAACCGGATTAAGCGGGAATTAGGCTCAAAATTGGCGGGTGGGGGACTTTTCAGTGATCAGTAAACAGTAAACAGTAATCAGTCAACTGAAAACTCAAATCTGATCAGTGATCACTGATCACTGACTCGATCAATCCAAGAAATGCTTACTATGGACGATCGCCGCTATAATAACTACCGCCCCTTGAATTTGATAGATCAGACGGTAGGCATAGGCAGACTTTTCTCGGATGGTATCATCGCTAAATTCGGCGCATTTTTTCGCTTCTAGGGGACAATTTTCTAAAGAATAGCTTATATCAAGAATTCGGCGCACGACGGCCGCCGCATAGGAAGGGGAATCTCGACTAATATAAGATGCGATCGCATCCACGTCTTCAATTGCTTTGGGCGACCAGACAAGGCGATAATTCACTCGATCAGCCATTTGTTTAAAAGACCCTCAACTTCTTCTTGGGGGATTGTATTCTCCAGAGAGGCAGCGTTCAAACTTTGACGCACCTTCTCCAGAACGTATAAATGATACTGAATATCTTCAATTGAACAATCATCTGGTAATTGATTCAAGAGGGATTCAACTTTTTGTCTAATGCTATTCATACAAGTTTTACCGAAGTTTTTAAGGAAAAGTATAAATTTAAGTTATCTATCAACTATCATCTATCATTTATCATCGGATAGAAAATTATAGTTACGCATCCTATCCTAAGCCATAGTCCCCAGAAAAGCGAGAAAAAGTTAAAAATAGATAGGGTGATTATCTAGCTTTTGTAACATGGGGGCGGCGATACTGTTAAGAATACTTAATAATTCTCCTATCTGCTCAATCCCCGCAACTTTTAGGGATTATTGACCGATAACCATCTAGCTGCCACAAGACCCCCCCAATCGCAGAAATTTTTTGTTACATTAGTTTACAGTTCCCTCAACGCCCCAGTGGGTTATTAATTTTAATGTCTTCTTCGGTTCCTTCGTCGGATTTTATACCCTTAATCGGTCAAGAAACAGAAATCTTTAACTGGGCAAAATCCCATTATCGTAACCATACCTTTGCCAAAGATGAAAAAGTAGCCACGCGCCCCGGACTGTTATACTTTGTGGAATCTGGGGCGATTCGTATTCTTGGTAAGGCACAAGTTAACGTTATCGACCAAAAATTCCCCCGTCAACCACCTATTGCCGATAGTGAGGAAGTATTTCTCGGTTTTGTGGGTGCAGGTCAACCTTTTGAGATTGTTTCTCAATTTCCCTTTCAATTACAAGCCCAAGCTCATCTAGACGAGACCGAATTAGTCTGGTTATACTGGGAAGACCTAGAACAATGGCCACAATTGCGATCGGCTGTTATGGAAACTTTTCGCCATCAATACCAGCGTAAGTTATTTTGGTTGAGTATTCTCGGTCAAAAACGCTCCCTCGATCGATTAATGGGGTTCTTGGTTTTATTATTGGAAGAATACGGTCAACCCTGTGTAGAAGGCTATTATCTTCCCTATCCCCTAACTCACGCTCAAATTGCCAGCGCCATCGGCACTACCAGAGTAACAGTAACAAGATTAATCGGTAAATTGCGACAACAAAATTCGATCTTTTTTAAACAAGATAATCTGATCGGATTGCCCAGCTTGTTTTTGAGTCAGAATTAATTTTTCTGCGGTGTTGCTGACTCACGCTATGAATGCTAACTGTGCATCCTATCCAAAAGTTAAGTAGGTAGGCGTTAAAAGTTGTCAGACACCCCCCTTATCAAGCTATCCATTAGTCGGAGCTTTCTTAACAAAAAGAGAAGAAACTTAAAAAAAGGGGAAACGATTGATAGGTATAGTTTTGAAAGAAGGAATCAAGGTGGAGGTAAGCAAAAAAATGGAGAAATGGG
>NZ_JADBTX010000094.1:0-3084 GCF_020245945.1 Microcystis sp. M015S2 | reverse complement strand
TGAGGGACCAGAAAAAACTGACAGAAGCCGAGGAAATGTACCGTCGGGCGCTCGCTCTTGATGATCAGTATGTCTATGCCTACTACAATCTCGGTAACGTGCTGAGGGACCAGAAAAAACTGACAGAAGCGGAGGAAATGTACCGTCGGGCGCTCGCTCTTGATGATAAGGATGTCGATGTCTACAACAATCTCGGTAACGTGCTGTCTGACCAGAAAAAACTGACAGAAGCGGAGGAAATGTACCGTAGGGCGCTCGCTCTTGATGATAAGTATGTCAATGCCTACAACAATCTCGGTAACGTGCTGTATGACCAGAAAAAACTGACAGAAGCCGAGGAAATGTACCGTCGGGCTTTAAGTTTACCCGATGATACCTCTGCCACCCCGACTACCGCTCACACCCTTGCCCATAATAATTTGGGTCGGCTCCTACAGGAACAGGGCAAGCTAGAGGCAGCGATCGCTGAGTTCGAGAAGGCGACAAAAATCGATCCGAAGTTTGAATTTGCTCGCAATAACCTGCAAGAAGCCCAGCGCTTGTTATCCTTGCAGCAACAACCGGAGCAGATCATCGCTTTGAATAATACTAAATATCTACCCCAAGAGGATCCCCTCACCCGGATCAAGCGATCGATCGTTAAAATCAGTGTGGTCTTTACCGGTAACGCCAAGGGGACTGCCTACGGTACGGGTTATGTGGTCAAACGCCGGGGAACAACGGTGTGGATTATCACTAATCGTCATGTGGTGGTCGATCGCGACACGGAACAGAGGGGCGATAATCTGGAAGTGGAACCCTATTACGGCGAAAATCTACCCAACCTCCCGCGCGATCGTGCAGTGGCTAAAATAATTCACATCACCCAACCCGAAGAAAACTTGGATTTAGCTTTGCTGGAAGTCACGGGTTTACCAGACGATATCAGTCCTTTAACCTTTCATCAAGGCGAAATTGCCGCAAAAACACGGATTTCTATCATCGGACATCCTGAATCAAAAGATTGGTCGAAGTACGAGGCGACTACCATCGGAAATGACCCTAATAACGGCAATTTAGTAATCGCTGTGAGTCTGGCCGTGGGGGGGTCTGGTAGTCCAGTATTCGATCAGGAAATGCGGGTGATCGGATTGATGTTTAAGACGATGAACGAGTCCCAAATCGATTCTTCCGGTATCGGTTTCGCTTACCCAATCGATCGAGTTCTCCAAAAATTAGCTCAATGGCAGGTGGTTGTACCATGAAAAAATCATTTATTGTCCTTAACTTAACAATTCTTAGTCTTATTTTGGTCTCGTTCTTCCCTATTCAAGCTCAAAACTGTGGGACGGGAAATACTAGATCTAGCAACTATATCCAGAGAGATAATGACAAGCGCTGTGAGGGAATAGCTCCGATCGATATTGCGGGCAGTTTTAGTCTTATTTCCCTTTCTATCGGCCGGATTCGGGAGATGACTGACTCCCTAAAGTTGGAAGTGCCTAGTCGTAATAACCGAGCGCCGAAAGTGATAGTGCGTTCTGTGCCAAAAAATTATCAACTCGATCCCCTCACCTTGCGTCCCCAAGGTTCTCGCTATCAATTTAAATGGTCTAACTATGTTATTGATCGCGAAGATATCGCCCTTGAAAGTCTGCGGGCCACGGCCTCTATCAGTGATGGTAAATTGATCTATTTGCCAGTTATTTTTAATCAGGCAACAACCTACGATATCGTCCTCTTTTCTAATGTGCGTAGCCAGATCAAAGAATTACAAATCCTCCAGAACAACGAGGTTATCTATGAGACTTCTCGCCCTAACTGGCAACCAAAAGGAGAAATTTTCTTTACTTGGGATGGTCGTACTTCTGATGGTAAACTGGCTAAGGCGGGATTGTACGAATTGCGAGTCAAAGCTTTATTAGAACAAGATGATGCTCCTCCCAGAAATGCCCCGATTAATATAACTTTTGAACATAATCCCCAGTGGCTAAAATGAGGTCTAAGCATAATTTTAAAAGTTTCTGGCGATTTATCAGGAAAAATCTCAAGTTTTGCACAGTTTTTATAGTTACTCTAGCACTGGTTTTCCTGTCGATTTTTTTGGGAATTATCCCAGTTAAACAAAACTTTGAAGGCAATTTATTGGTAAAAAGTTTTAGTTTTACCTGTCAAGAAAACGAAAGTTTATTGCTCAAAGATGTCGATAATCTTTCCGAAATATATCTATCGGGACTGAAAAAATTTACCCTCGCCGGCACCTTTAGCAGTCTTGCCGATCCCGAACTCAATAAACGAGAGCGACTAGAAATTGAATCAATCCGGGAAAATAGCACTTTAACAATTACCCCGACGGCGGATTTTATCCTGCAAGAACTCCGTTTACAAAAGGAAACTAGAGTTAAAAATCTCAAATACGCGCCTTTTAATAATCTTTTGGCTTTTAGTTTGCAGCCAAATTCTCAACCAGTAAATTTATCATTTAATCCTAGCGGCAACCCGATTAAAATAACTCTTTCTGGTTATAAAATTGCTAATTTACCCCTAAAAAAAGAGGATATTCCCCTCGAATTTAATCTCAGTACCACCGAATTTAAATTAGAAATACAACAAGCGATCGATGTTAATTTACAACTTTTTCAAGATAAAGAACAGCCTATTTTTTGGCGCAATATTAAAGTTAATAATGTTAGATTTGAGCGACCGATTATCACCGGTAATAATGTGAGAGATGACTTAGTGGAATCGACAATTATTTCTGGTAATATCCGGATGGCTCAACAGGATCTTAAGCTAGAAGAAAATCAATTCCTGATCGTCGAGAAACCGGGGGTAGAGATATTAAATCAGATAAAAATTATCCGAGAGGATAGTAACCAAAACCTCAAACTAAAAACCACGGGGGAAAACTTGCAGATTACCGAAGCATCACAAGGTTTAGAGGTGAGCGTTTCCGGCAATACCAACAGCATCCAAGTGGGGTTAAATCCGCGACTACCGATCGCCCAAATTCAAGGCAGTTTTTTATCCCGTTATCTTGGCAGCGAGGCGATCGTGGCGATAATTTCCTTTTCTGCTGGTTTGATTGTTTCCTTGCTTTCGTGG
>NZ_JADBTX010000093.1:0-8940 GCF_020245945.1 Microcystis sp. M015S2 | reverse complement strand
GTCGAAACTTCGCGAGGTCTGTCTAGTGCAATTGCTGAGATTAGCTTCATAATAGAGATATCCTTTTTTGGATGATAGGCGATCGCTGTTTGATTTGTACTCGGTAGCGGTCGCTTTTGATTTATATGTATATATTATCCGATACTCTATCAGATTGCAATACCTATAGGATTAAACTATCTGATAAATGAACGGTAATACTATCAGATAATTTAATAGGATATTTATCGGAGTTAGTGATAGTATGAAGTAAACCCGATAATATATCTGATATAGTTATTTATGCCTAAAATTAACGATAACGTTGTCCGGGTAGATTTCCGGTGTCCGATCGCAATTTATCAGGCTATTGAGAAATTAGCAGAAGAAAATGGGCAGCCGATACATCATATAAGTGGGAAAGTGCAGATCAGCAGTACCATCATCGACTTATTAAAAACAGGGTTAGCAGTTCACGCCCCGGACTCCCTACCCCAATCGAATGGGGGGAATTTAGCCGATAAGCTATCGGAAAAAATCGATGACGCGATCGAAGCCAAAATGAACGCGGCGATCACTTCCCTTCGGGCCGAATTGGTAAGAGAGATCGCATCAACGAAAAAATAGGAGTTTACAAAAATGTCAGAAGACAGATTAGAGCGGATCGAGAGAATAGTGGAATCGAACGCTCGCGCTATTCAAGCCCTAGCTGATGCCGTTGCTAGTGACCGCGAGGAACGAAAACAGGAGAAAAGAGGGCTTTACGATTATCTAGCTCGAATAGCAAGCGCACAATCAGATTTTTATGAGACTCAAGCCGATTTTTACCGGCATCTAGAGAGAATGGATGATCGACACGCTCAAATGATTGAAATCATCAGACAGATTAACGAAAACAGAAGCGATCACCCCCCTAACCCCTAAAACCATTAACCCGTATCCCCTACGGGTTCTTAACAAAACTTAATGTGTTGATAATTACCCTTTTCGCAAGATGATCGACAACCTTGTACTACTAAATTCTCGACTTTCTCACTTATCCCCGGTTCCCCTTATTACCGATTGGGAGCGGGTTCTATCTGACTGGTTAGCTACTAAGCGCTCACCTCATACCCGCCGGGTGTACCAAAAGGATATTGATAATTTTCTCTCAGACATTGGGACGGAATTGGGGAAGTTTCTAACGCTCGATCGCCATAAGGCTTATGCCCTAGTCAGTCGCTATAAAGGGGATTTAATCCAAAAAGGCTTAAAATCGGCCACAATCAATAGAAGACTAGCTGCTATTAAGAGTTTAGTCGCGTATGCTTACAATTGCGGTCATTCCGATTTTATGCTTGAGTCTGTTAAAGGGGAAAAATTGTCATCATACCGTGACACTTCCGGGGTTGATTCCGAGACGTTTAAGCGAGTGTTAGGGGGGATTGACCGGGGAACATTAAAGGGTATCCGTGACTATGCACTCCTAATCCTTTTATGGAGTAATGCCCTACGAAGATCGGAAGTCAGCAAGGCTTCGATCGCTGACTTTGACCCGGTAGCTAAAACCCTGAGAATTTTTGGGAAGGGAAGGGGGAATCAGTCAGAAATTATCTCTCTTGGCAAGGCTACGGTCAATGCGATCGAGGCATGGCTAGAGGTAAGGGGGGAAACTAACCCCGATAAAGCCTTGTTTTGTTCTGTGAATGCTGGTTACCGGGACGGTAGGCTATGCCCTCAAGCTATCTACACTGTGGTTAAAGAACGCTGTCAGTCCGCGGGAATAACTAAGGTTATGTCCCCCCATAGAATCAGACACAGTGCGATCACGGCCGCATTAGAGGCTACGGGTGGGGATGTGAGAAGGGTCCAGAAGTTATCCCGTCACAGTTCCCTAAATACCTTGCTGATCTACGATGACAATCGGAAAAACCATCAGGGGGAGGTCACTGACTTACTGGATGGTCTGGTTTAACACCCAAAAAAACACCCCTTCAAAATCACCCCTAAAACCCACGGAAAAAAGGTTTAGGGGTGATTCATCATTGGCATTGGGATTTAATTAAGTGCTAATTCTTTAGATTGAGTGCCAATTCTCAAAGTGTCCACCTTGGCTAGACAATAACTAGACAATTGGCTATTCTATGAATAGACGGATAGACAACGGATAGACAACTATGGCACGCGACAAATTAATCACAATCAGGATAGAAAGGGAAAAGAGAGACGCTTTTAATCAATTGGCTAAGGCTCAAAACACAGATACAGCCTCGCTTCTATACGATTTTATCTCAGGATGCCTATCCGGTACGCTAGACATTAAGCTAGTCACTGGCAAGGGGAACCGACTAGACAATCAGATAGACACTAATCGACTAGACAAATTAGAGACGGATACTCAAAAAATAGACGAACGAGTAGGCCAAATAAGCAAAAAGCTTAATGATTGGATAGAGGCTTTTAGTGACCGCCTAAACGATTGTGATCAAGGATTATCAAACAAAATCACTAGCCTAGAGCATCGGCTAAATGCTCTCGCTATGCAGTTAGATAGTCAACAGGATAGACAACAGATAGGCAGTATAGACACGGATAGCCAAAAAAATGACGATATGGAATATCTACTAAAAAGAGAGCGCGAATGCTCGATCGCAACTTCCCCCCTTCCCCCTTCCCCGCCGGACCGACCGGCGATCGAAACCGTGACCCCGGAAGTTTCACCCTCACCACCGTCACCACTGGGAACGGACGCGATCGAAACCTTGCCAACAGTTGAGACAGTTTCTACAGACTCATCTATTGAACCAGTAACGGACGCGATCGAGACTGTCCGGGGTGACAGTGACTCAATTGACACAGAACCGGGTGAGGCTGTGACCATAGGGGATAAACCGTGGTACACGGTCAAAGACTTACTGGACTGCCATTATCCCGGTTGGCCTGAAACCAAAGAAGGGTTAAGGAAAAAGGCAAAAAGAGAACACTGGCCTAAACGGACGCGGCGCGGCAGCAAGGGCGACCCTTACGAGTATCAAGCGGTTTTACCCGATTAGCTTTGAATCACTTCTCACAGGAAAAACGCCCAAAAATGGGGATATTAGGGCATTTTTCCAATGGGTAGGGGTTAGCGTTTAAGGTCAAACATTTAAAGTGTCGAAACCCTTAAAACCCTTAAAACCCTTACCCTGTAGGAGTTTCACCACAGCGATTTAAGATTTCTCTGTTTTTTTTGCCATATTCCTATTAGTTATTTTCTGGTTTTATTGGGTTTTCTTTTATTATTAAATCGATTCCCCAACAGTGGAACCCCTCAATTATGGTGATTTTAACCAAAAAGGGACAGAATTAAGGATAACCGTTGGGAATGGCAGTCACAGTCTTTAATGGTGAGTATTTGGCTATTTTATCGAGATTATCGCCTATAATGCCCAAAAATGAACGATTAAAATCAAGAAAAATGTACCGCCTTTTAAAGGACAAAAATGACCTATACAAGGGATTATCGTGATTTTTTGGGCTATTAGGCGATAAAGTGCCGGGCCCTGCTTTTTTGGGTTTATTTTTGGTGTATCAGGGTAATTCTGGGTGATTACCAATAAAAAGGGGGATTATCCCTTATTTTTCTGATTTTCCCTGATTCTTTGGCTCCAAAAATTATCGAACGCTTCCTTAATACTAGATTGAGGTATTTTTAGTCTTTTTGCTAATTCACTTAGCATGATAGGCCTCATCCACAAAGGTTTTTCGAGGATGAGATCAAATTCTTTTTCGAGATTGTTAAAGTCCATAGCGTTTGATTGGGTTGTTAGGGGTTATTGGGTTATGGGGATTACTTTTTAGTAATCCCCATAACTATTAGGTTTTTTCCTTTGTCTTTCGGGCAGGTCCCGGAGTGTCTAGCCGAATGTCAGCCAGGGGAACTGTGATTAACATTCGATCAAGGTTTTTTATGGTGATTGCATCACCATCAACGCTGAAAACGGTATGGGGACTTCCTTTATAAAAGCAGTAGTCATCGGGCTTGAGGTTGTCAGTGCCACCCGGTGGGTGATCGGAGTCTTGGGGGGATAAAGGGGATAGGGGGGATAGGGGGGATTTTAATTTATCCCCCCTTGCAAAGTCTTGCTGTGATTGAGTTTCATTAACTTGGGGGGATAAAGGGGATAAAGGGGATAGGGTATTATCCCCTTTTGATTTTTCAGTGAGGGGGGATAATTCCTTATCTGAAATATCGGTGAGAGGGGATAGATTCTCAGAAGTAAAATGATTTTTTTTATCCCCTTTATCCCCCTTTAGGCTGTAATCCTTACTAGGTAAGGGTTCTGTTGGGGGGATAAGGTTATCCCCCTTTATCCCCCCTTTATCCCCTTTAATCTCAGAATCCTTATCTGGTAAGGGTTTCGCTGGGGGGATAAGGTTATCCCCCTTTAATACTCGGAATTCGATCGAGCCACGGGTGGTTAATCGGGTTTCCCCGTAACCCTTGTCGCTTAATTCCTTGAATATTTCAGCTATCCGGTTCGACGGGTATTCTGTCTTAGTTTTTCCCGAAAAAGCCTTTTTCCTTGCGTTATTTGGGGTTATCCAATCACCAGCTACAGATAGCAGCCGCGCATACTGGGAAGGTAAATCGTCCGATAGCTTCCCATACATCCCCCTTACTTGGTTCATAAAAAAGCTTGCCAGTTCGATCGCCGCGTTAACAATTTCTTTACCAATCTCTATCGATGGTGTAATACCGTTAAATAGAGAATTGAGTAGGTGTAAATTGAGTGCTAACCGTCCGATTAAGCCACGGGCTTTTATGAGTACATTTCTCATAGCCGGGCGCTGTTCGCCATCAGCTAATAATTTAAGTCTGTTAGCGGCTTGCAGAAATCTTACCCGTGCCGGGCGTGATAGATCATAAGTAGCCACGGGTAGGCGGTCAAATTGCCGATAGAGGTCTGTCAGCATTGGGGTGAGATTAGGATAAGCCGCGTCAATATCAAGATCAAGGCTAGAGGGGGGAAGCTGACAAAAAATAAACCGCGCCCATTGACCGCTATGGTCTTCCTTGTCCCCTAGTAGTTTCTCTAGCACCCGGGGCTGTATCGTGCCGTAAATACTTAAAAGAATTTTTCGACAAACTACCGTTTTATCGGGATCTGCCCGCAGGGTGATTGGGGGGGTTCCATCGTAGTATTCAAGGATATCCTCGCTATCGGACCCACGGCCGCCCCGGTACTGGTTAGCACTCTTAAAGAGGCCGGCCAACTCATCCTTATAGAGAAGCATCCCTTTGTCAGGGTTACTCGCTGCATAGCGAGATATGCCCTCACCGGTTCCCCCGCTAAAGTAGCGGATCCGCCGGGTAGGTTTCGAGGGGGGGCCATCGGGGAATGAGTCGGTATTTTTTGATTTTTTGGCTATCTCGTAATCAGCAAGCGTGGCTTTATACTCACCGAGTTTTGATTCATAATCCTGATCATCCCGTTCATTTAAAGCCTTGAGAGGATCGGTAATCATGGCGCGGCCTATGATTGATTTACCCTCTCCTGAGAGAGCAACGATCGCACTATAGAGATTAGCGGGAACCTTCCAGTCGGTCTGGGGGTAAAGGCTTAAGGCTGTGTCCGGGTGAAGGGTTGACGATAGCCCGGTAAGAAGCGCAGTTAAATAGGCCTCACCCCTCAATCCTGTTAACCGGGCATGATGCCCAATGGCTGCGGCTAATTTCTCAGGGAGTATTTTGCTAAGGTCAAGCCTTTGGCTATCGGCTTTTAAGATATTGTCGAGGTCGCTAAAAAGGTCATCCTTGTCAAGGTCGCGGTCATTTTCCTCAACCCTTTCTTTATAGATTTCATTGATCCTCTGATCCGATATTCCATATTGTTTGGCAATCGAAGTTAACTCGATTTTTAGCCGTGAACCGATAACACCCTGACTGATCAGATTATCGATTGTTTCCTCTATGGTTTCTAGCGGTTTAGGCGTAAATTTGGGATGAGTGACTAAATTACTGGTTTTTTCTGTTTTTTGCTGGTTAAGGGTCTTTTTCTCACCAATTGCATTGATAATATCTTCTTTGCCGGCCCCTTCATCTATCCAATCTTTCAGATCGGCCCCTTTGGAATCAGGGAGATGATGCCATAGGGGGGAATTTGGGAAACAGTAGAGCCATTGGGCATTAGGGAAGTCTTGAAAGATAGATTCCATGTGCTTAATGCCGGGAACATCCCGATCAGGGCATAAAATTATCGTGGCCCCTTCCAAGTCTTTGCTATCGGACGGCCGCCACTTACCTGATCCGGCTATGTTGCAAGTCGCGGGTAATCCCAGTGACCAAAGAAGATCGACTTTTCCTTCCCCCTCAACTATGAAAATAGTTTCACCGCGTGCGATCGCTTGCCTAACTTCCTTGTAACGGTAAATCGGGATATTTTCCCGTTTAATTTCGCCTAACCCTTTTATCCACTGTTTACCGTCCCAACGCTCCTGATAAATGGTTTTTTCGCCGTTGCCGGTATCTTTTCTCGTTACCCTTACTAGGGGATTACCAAGTCGATCAGGATAATTGTAGTGAGTAGTCTTGATCGGACGTAACGGTTTTACCCATGGTTCTGGTTTGGCCGGCGCGTAATAGAAGCTACCCTCACCATCGCACTTACTGGTTTTTTCCCATCCCGGCGCGGGTTCGTGATCTCGCTTGCATACCGATAAATCGCCTATCGAGTAACACCAGTCCGTTTTTCCGCAGTGAGGGCAAGGATTATTTTTCGAGGCCCGGGCTAGACTTTTTTCACTGGTTTTGCTATAGTCGTGGTAGTTGTACATGACATATTCCTTTTAATTACAAAGGGTAAAGCCGCAGCTATTTCTACTAGCTGCGGCTTTTTGGGTTTTTTGTGCCGTGAGTAACCTTACCCGTGCCGCAAAATTCGCGTCATTTTGGCTTATTTTGCCAAAATTAACCGTTATTGTGCTTAGTAAAGCTTCTATTGGGCTGGTAATGATGTTACCGCTTAATCCCGTGGCATTGTAGGGATTTTTGGGGGAAACTCTTGACTTTAATGATATTTTTCTGGTAAGATTCATGGTATTAGAAAATATTTTGGAACCGCTCCCTAGCCTGCGAAGCTTCGGGAGTGGTTGTTTTTAGGCGGTTTCTAGTGATTTTGTGAGTAATTCTCTCAATATATGAGAGGCGGTTGCCCCTTGCTTATTGGCACGATTGAGAATTTCTTGCTTCATCCTTACCGGCACTTGAGCGATTAAAATTGTATTTCCCGGCGCTGGTTTGTTGGTTGCCATGTTTTTATCTTTTATCTCCATCTATTAGAATAACACGCATAATAAATAATCTGTACTACTCAAGCACAAAACTTTTGTGAAATTCACAAAATCACAACCCCCAAAACCTCAAAACCCAATCACAGCAAGGGTTTTAAGTCACAATCTTAATTTTTCAATCGGGTTGATAACGCTAAATTTTCAGATTCTCCCAGTAATTCTCACTTACTGGGAGAATCTCTAATCTAAGAAAAAACTAATCCCATCCTTTATAGTAGGATTGTACCTCCCAGTTAGGTTCGATATTGTCACAGTTGTGAGAGATTATTTTGATTCCCCCTTCTTTTCCTTTGTTTTCGAATTCGATTTTTGGGTACAGCGATCCAAATTTTCGGGTTCCCTCGTGGAATGAATCTGCCTCAATTGTCACTACAATAAACAGTTTTAATGATGCTGTGATTTCCATTTTTGCCTCTATTTAAATTAGTTTCCTGTGCGATTTTATCATAGCTTAAATCTACCAATCCGCAACCTCATCGAATATTTCCCCCCACAAAAAATTAAGACCTATCCAGTGCCAATCAACGTTATCACAATCGGCAATATTTGAGGGCATTAAAGGCTCTAAGGTTTCGCGTGCTTTGGATAAAATAACCGCTAAATCCCCATCATTTTCTAGGGCTAATTCTCTCATAAAGTGCGCCGCTTGACCCAAAAAAGAACGACCATCAATGCTATTAATAAAAAAATATTTGTCATCGTCCCCAAAATATTTTAGAACCGCTAAAGTGTCCGGGTCAGTGGGTTTAGGGGTGCTTCTAAAAAGCTTATAATACTGTTCTTTTGTTGCCATTTTTAACCTCCTAAATATTGATTGTTTCCTGATAACTGATAACTGATTAATGCTCTAATTCCCAATCTGCATAGTCGATATTATCTCGCCAATCAAGCAGATTGGGCATTTCATCCCCATAGCTTAAAGTGATACTCGGGTAGATATTTTCAAGCAATTCTAAGGCTTCTTTTTTACTAGAAGCGGGCAAGGTTACTTCCAATTCAATGCGAAGGATTCCAGTAAATTCTTTAAGTTTTGTCATCTTTTTTCCTCCTAATAAGGGGGAATTTAATCCCCCGGTTACTGATTAAAGATTAAAATGCTTAACGGTTTGGATGAATAGGGTAGTCCCTATCGCGCGGGCATCATCCGGGGTGAGCGCTATGTTTTCGGCCTTGTCTTGGCAATGCTGATAAAGGCTGGCCAAATTGGCTACATATTCGGCCATTTCGGCTTTTTTATCGGGGGAAAAATTGGGATCAGATTGAGGGGGAATACTATAGGTGTGAGCGGGTTTCACCGGAACCGGTTCCACTGGCAAGGGTTTTCCGAGATTGGTTAACGCTTCATTTTCGATTAGCGAAAACTTGCCTTTTGAGTCAACCCCCACGGTTATCGGAGAATTTTTAATGACATAGCGACGGCTATAATCATCGTCAGCCCCGCGCCATAGTGTGATTTTCTCACCGGTGTCACGCGCCATGCAGTCGATCACTAATCTTTGGCCGAAGCGTGTCGAAACTTCGCGAGGTCTGTCTAGTGCAATTGCTGAGATTAGCTTCATAATAGAGATATCCTTTTTTGGATGATAGGCGATCGCTGTTTGATTTGTACTCGGTAGCGGTCGCTTTTGATTTATATGTATATATTATCCG
>NZ_JADBTX010000092.1:0-31196 GCF_020245945.1 Microcystis sp. M015S2 | reverse complement strand
TTAATAATAATTCCTAGTAAGCTCGCTCCTATCCCTAATTCTTTCGTTAGCTTTTTGCCTAGAATTGCTAAATCTATTTCTAGCGAGAGAAGCTAGAAGCCTTTGTTGGCAAGTTTTCTAGCTCGCTTGTCCCCCTGTCAGAGTAAGTTTATTTTCCTGATAATGAAGATGTATTAGTAGAAATTAGAGAGGTTAATGATTTTTGGTCAGCTTTACCCACAGTTAAAAACGAAAGGAAAAAGGCAGTAAATCCGAGAGATTAAAACAATAATTTTGCTGAGTTCCACAGATAATAATCTCTGCTTTCGGTGCTAATTCGGCTATCCATTGACGACAGGCCCCGCAGGGAGTTAACTGACTAATATCATCCTTATCTACCCCATCAATACAGGCTATAGCGATCGCCCGTACTTCTCGATCGCCCGCTGCGATTATTTGCGCCAGGGTTGCCCTTTCCGCGCACAAACTCAAGCCATAACTAGCGTTCTCTACATTAGTACCAGCATAAATCTTTTTATTTGTCAAGACCGCTGCCCCCACCCGAAAACGGGAATAGGGAGAATAGGAAAGTTTCGCCACTTCCCGAGCAGTGTCACAGAGTTGTTGTCTTTCTTGGTCAGATAGGGTCATCGGCTGCAGATAAACGATCGATAGCTAACTTACCACTTAACATTTCCTTGACCATTTTAGCGGTAGCGGGGGCTAATAAAACCCCGTTGCGGTAGTGTCCCGTGGCCAGAATAACGTTATCGTATCCGGGCAAATATTCGATGATGGGAGCGGATTTTTTCTCCGGTCGCGGTCGCTTACCAGACCAAGTACGCACGATCGCACCCGCGGCCAAAGAGGGACAAAAAGCGATCGCCTGTTGATACACTTGCTCTAATAGGGCAGTATCGGCGATAATTTCGCCCTTTTCGTCCATAAATTCCACCGTTGCCCCAATCCAGTATTCCGCTCCGGCCAAAGGCAGAATATGCAGGTCATTTCCCGTTAAAATCGGCTTAAAATCGGAACTTTCTAGGGGTTGCGTCAATTTTATCTGTAAAGCTTGCCCTAAAACCGGTCGGATTTCCACTGGATGGGTAAGAGTTTCGGTTAAAGCAGTAGAACCAATTCCCGCACAAAGAATCAAAAAGTCGCTTTCCTCTATACCATTAGAACTATAAACGTGGGTGCATTGCCTCAAATTAGAGCCATGAAGCTCTGTCTTCCCAAAATTTTCAACTTTTACCCCAAATTGACATTTTACCCCCCTTCTTGCCGCAGCATCGACGAGAGCCTCCGTGAGCAGGGCCGGATTAATTTGATGATCACTGGGCGAATAGATGGCACCATGGAGATGATCGCTGGCCACTTGGGGACATTTTTGGTTTAAAGTCTCTTTATCCCAGATTTCTAGACAATATCCCTGTTCTTGGCGGATTTGGGCTAACTTGCGCCAATTTTCTTCGTCTTCGGCACTCGATCGCAGTAGGACAATACCATCACGGTTACAGGGAATAGTCAGTCCGGTGAGGGATTCTAGCTCAGGAAGGAGGGTTTCGTAACGTTTTAAACTTTCTTGCCGCAGTTTCCAGGCTCTACCTTTAGTTTTATGGCTGATAATACCCATTAAAATCCCTAAAGCTGCCCCGGTTGCTCCTTGTCCCGGTTTTTTTTCATCAATGAGGGTAATTTCTAATCCTTCGACGGCGCTTAATTCGTAGGCAATGGTGGCCCCCACTATCCCCGCACCGATGATGACAATTTTAGTCATAAACTCCAGAGGCTATTTTTCTAGTGGGAATAGGACTAAAAAGGGTTGAACAGGTTTCAACCCCGATAATTAATTACAGAACCCGGAAAATGAAAGGATAACGGAAAACCTTATAAGCATCTTTCCAGACTTGCAGGATAGCAAGAATGGGGAGAACAATGTTCACCACAGCAAGAATCGGTAAGAGCAAATAACCGATTAAAACCCAAACTAGAATCCCAGCAATTAGGTAGTATAACCACATATTCAGGTGAAAGTTTAAAGCTTCTTTGGCGTTTTCCTTCACCGTTCCATCATCAGAAATGAAATAAATAGCTAAGGGAATCCCCACCGATACCAGCGTAGCACTCAAAAGGATCGAAGCATGACAAGCCACGGATAGGAGTCTTTTTTTGGTTAAATCTTCACTCTTGACCATCGGGTTTATCCCCCTAAAATTGGCGGAGAAAGCGGATATCGCTATTATAACAACGGCGAATATCGTCTATCTCATGTAATACCATAGCAAATCTTTCCACGCCAAAACCAGCAGCAAAACCCGTATAGATTTGGGGGTCATAACCGACTGCTTTTAAGACATTGGGATCCACCATACCACAGCCCATCACCTCCAACCATTTGCCTTTCCACTGTACATCTACCTCGGCCGAGGGTTCAGTAAAAGGGAAGTAGGAAGCGCGGAATTTAACTGGTAAATCGGCCCCAAACATTTGCTTAAGAAATTCTTTAATTGTTCCTTTCAAATCCGTAAAGGTTAATCCCTGGTCCACCGCTAATAATTCCACTTGATGGAAAACCGCCGAATGGGTTGCATCCACGGTATCGCGACGATAAACACGGCCCGGGGCCACAATCCGAATTGGGGGTTCGTGACTTTCCATGTAGCGAATCTGCACCGGGGAGGTATGGGTCCGCAATAAACGACCATCACTCAAGAAAAAAGTATCCTGCATATCCCGGGCCGGATGGTCAGCAGGGATATTTAAAGCCTCAAAATTATAATAATCGCTTTCTACCTGCGGCCCGGTGGCGATGCTGTAACCCAGACCGACGAAAATATCGATCATGCGATCAACTGTGCTATTTAAGGGGTGAATTCGCCCTAAAGGACGGCTAAGAGCAGGTAGGGTGACATCGAGGGTTTCCGCCGCTAATTTCGCCTTAATTTGGGCGTTATTTAGACTTTCTCGCCGGGATTCTAGCAGCGATTGTACTAATTCTTTGACCTCATTAGCGATCGCACCGAGGCGCGGTCTCTCTTCGGGGGTTAATTTGCCCATTTCGCGTAAAATCTGCGATAATTCTCCTTTTTTACCGAGATAATTCACCCTTAGCTGTTCTAAGTCTTCTAGGGTTGTTGTTTGTTCGATGGAATTTTCCGCTTTCGCTGCCAGGGTTTTTAGGGCAGTTTCGATCGGATGGGGGGATAAACTCATAATTAGGGCATTTTATAGGGCAGCATTCTAGTCTAGTTTATCAAGAGGGGGAATTTGGGGAGACAGTTGCAGGGGCGATTTGCTTTCCGGGGTGACGATTCCCTGAGATGGTTTGCTGTATCATGTTCATCGCTCCCTCTCCCCTCTGATCAAATGGGAGCTTATTGCATGAGTGCCTCGTCGAACCTAGAACTTTCAATGGGAACCAGCTTCTCTTGATTGCATCAGATTTCTGGTTTTTTTAAAATGAACTCGATCGAGGCAAAAACCGCGGATAATTCTAGTTTAGTTGACGAGGAGAGTTTCTGGTAAACTTCGGCAATTTGATTAGAAAAACTATAGACTAATTTATTCTCCATATAGAGAGGATGTCCAATATAGTGGGAATCTTTAAGAATTTTTTTCAGTTTGTTGACTCGCTTCGGTGGAACAATTAACACAAGTTTTCCTGCCAGTTCTGGATAAATTTTTAGTAATTCCATAAAGCGATCGATTCCTGTGGTGATCGGTGTACTGGTTTCTACTTCAAAAGCGAACACTGCATCGCCTAAGTTATTAAACCAGATGAGATCGATCTGTTGTATTTTATCTCTGTCCCACTTTCCTAATTTATCGATCGGTAATTTTTCTAGAGAAATATCTTTAAAAGCTTCTCCATTCCAATAACCTGTAGATTGTTCTTTTTTGCCAATATAAGGCTTTAATCCGACAGCAATAGCAATTTTTGCCAGAGCGTAGATAATTTGATCGTGAGGAATTTTATCTGCTTGTTTGGGAAAATCTAAACCAGTTAAAACGGAAGAAATTGGCTCTATATTTAAATCGAGAGTTAGCTGAAGACCTTCTTCTTGCCCTAGTTGCCAGTGCCGACCATCGGCAGAATAAGCTAACTTTTCTAAAACCTTTAAAATCGATTGATCGCTTGGCGTTGTCCCGTTGATCAGGTTAGGCATGACCGCAAAAATAATTTCATCAAAAGTTGCTACTTTTCCCTGTCGTTTTTTGGCAGTTAGAAAATCTAAGAGATAAAATCTTATTCTATCTTCTAGCGGAATAAAGCAACCGATTTTCGTATTTGTACGAATTCTCCAGAGATGATCTAATTCCGAAAAGTTGAATTCCTCTTTTAACAAAGGAGTAATATCATCTATTTGTTTCTTGACTTGGGTTAGTAAGCCATTTTCCAATAATTTAGGAATGAGCGCATTATAAATATCTTCTGTGGAAGCACCCGAACTTTTAACGATTGTCATCTCGGCCACTTCTTTAATAATTTGCAGGATATCGATCCCGACTTTACTGATGGCGATTGTTTTGGGATTATTCACTTTTCTAAAGTTTAAAACTAACTCTCCCGATAGGACAGTCAGAGGATTTTTCTTTTTGTGTAATGAGGGCGTAGTAGAATGTTGTACAGAGGAATTTACATACTCAAAACCAGCTTCTTGAGCAGATTTAACGATCGCATCCCAATAGGCAGGATTTTTGTGAGCAAAAACAATACTCATCCAGCGATCAAATTTCAAAACTCGAAACATTTCTCGAATGGAATTCGATAACAAATTGATGTAAGTTTCTTTCGATTTCTTTAAATCTCCTCCTTCGATCACTTCCAATTCTCTTGCGTTATCGCTCACTTCAAATCCTAGCCAAGCATTCCACATAGTCGAGAGCTCTAAATAGGCAATATGTTGTCCGTAGGGAGGATCGGTATAGATATAATCCACGGATTCGGACGATATGCCAGTTAAGTCCGTCGCTGAGAAATCAAAAATTGAAAAATTTTCTGGATAAAAATCACCGATTACTGTATTAGTTTCGATCTTGAATTTTGCCGTCCCCTTAAATTTCTGCTCGAATTGTTCCCAGACATTAAGCTCGATAGTTTCAGGAGGAATCCAATAGCGATAACGGTGCATAATTCCGCTATTTCCCCGGCTTTCTATTCTTCCTCTCGTGGAACTAAAGGTTAAATTGGTTTTATTGAGAGTTGCCGAGAAAGTAAACCTCATTAAATCTTTAATGATCGGATCGGTGATTAATTCAATCTGGTTGAGAATTAGAGAAAGGGAAAATAATTGACGTTTGGTAAACAAATTTTCTACAGATTCTGCGTCCGCATTTTTCGGTAAACGAACCCCTTGCGGATACCAATAGGGAATCTCTAAATCCGCCGCTTCTTCTGGAGACATTCGATAAACTTCCTCAATCTTTTCCTGACAATTTCTGGCGATGTCATCGAAAGCAGACCGAAAATCATCGATGTTAACGGGACTAACAGCGATATTGCGGCAGATAAAACCAGCCATCGGGTTAATATCCGAGTAAATCGCCTTTCGCTTTAAAACTAGAGCCTCTACCGCAGTCACTCCCGATCCCCCAAAGGGATCTAAAACCACATCTCCCACCTGACTAAAACGCTTAATATATTCCTGTACCACATTCCAAGCGCGCCGGGTAAAATAGGGATGACTTCCCCAATGGCGTAACGTCCCTTGTTTTTTGGGATCGATCGGCCCAGAAATGGGATCGATCATTCTATAGTCGAAGGAGGAAGCACTCATCTGGCCTTAAGAATAGAGTTCTATATATTACTGTACCCAGATGTGAGGGTATGGCGAGGATACCCTCTTGGGAGCATCCTACGCACTGCCGGAGGAAGTCCGGCTCTTGTTGCCGTTTCTCGGCAACAGGTGGGGAAAGCACCCCAGAAATCGAATCCTCGGCCTTAGTTTCCAGGGTTTTTAGGGCAGTTTCGATCGGATGGGGGGATAAACTCATAATTAGGGCATTTTATGGGGCAGCATTCTAGTCTAGTTTATCTGCTCGGGTGGCGAGACAGGCAGAATCGATAAAAGCTAATAGCTATGTGCTAGGATGGAGGTTGAGAATAAAAGTCGGCACTGCGGCTCGTTGTCAGTATTAATGGTCAAAGCGTTTCTGTTTAGTATTGGTTCAGCTAGTTCCCGAAATCTTCGTTCTCTACAAATCTGTTGTTTTTATCTGTGCAAGGATAGGTTTTATGTCAATTTATGTTGGTAATCTCCCCTTCGAGGTTGACCAAGAAGACGTAGTTGAGGTTTTTACCGAATATGGTGAAATCAAGCGCGTTCACCTCCCCATGGATCGGGAAACGAAAAGAAAACGCGGATTCGCTTTCGTGGAAATGGAAACCCCAGAGCAAGAATCGGCCGCTATTGCCGCTCTTGACGGCGCCCAATGGATGGGACGAGAATTAAAAGTCAATCAAGCTCGTGAAAGAGAACCCAAACCTTCCTTCGGTGGTGGCAATCGCAATCGAGATCGTCGCTACTAATCCCTGATCGTAACCATTCTAGGTTATGATTACCTAACTTGTTTTCATTGTCAACAGGGGAAGCGATCGCTCGTTTCCCCGCTTGTCTATCTAATATCGCAAGGAGATTCTTGTGGCTAAACGTCGTAATTTGAAAAAAGAAAAAGCTGAACGCAACCGCGCCTACGCTCGTCAATTCCGGGCTGCCTCTAATCGTACCACCACCAGAGGAGGTAGAGGCGGTTATTCCAGCGATCAAAGACAATCTTCGGAAAATGAAGGGGCAGCCGATACCTAATCTGCTGACTTAGTTAATCTAGCAATAAAAGCCCTGGCTTCGCTTTTATTGCTGACTATTCCATCTAAAGTTGCCCCCAATACCGCCGCAAGTAACGATTTAAACTGGGGACCTGGTTGATAACCCAAAGCTTTAAGGTCATTGCCGTCGATAGGAGCCTCAATCTGCGACCATTTAGTTAAATATTGCCAGATTAAAGCCCGCATCCTAGTCTCACTCCTCACCGCCACCAATAACAAACTAGGAACCTTATAACCGTTGAAAAAGCTGACAATTTGACTAACGGGTCGATCATAAGCAAAATTATTGCTAATCTCTCTTTCCATAACTTCTAGTTTTTGTAAACGCTCCACAGTATCTTTGGGCAATTGTAAATTATTAGCGATCGCTATTCTTTCCCCCATAGCCAGAGAAGCGATTAATAATTCCAACCGCATTAACCAGGCATTCACCGGCAATTCCAGACTTAAACAATCTAACCAACGACTGAGACAGCGCAATTGTCGCCATAAAGCCCGATTTAAACTTAAATCTCCGTGTAAACAGTGCAAAGCCCCCAAATCGGCCAACTTTTCTAAGGCACTTTCCCAGTAATCCGCCTCTAAAATATAATTCAACTCCGCTTTTAAACGGGACTGTAAAGCGGGTGCATTCTGATTTTCTTGCCGTGAGCGCTCATAAACTCCACTTTCGATCGCATACCTAATATAGTTTTCTGTCAAGGGTTCAATAACAAATCCTAACCGAGTGGCAAAACGCACCGCTCGATAGATGCGCGTCGGATCCTCAATAAAACTATTAGCGTGGAGAACCCGGATTTGTTGAGCGCGTAAATCCAACATACCGCCAAAAAAGTCGAGTAATTCCCCCTCTTTCGGCGAAGTTAGGCGAATTGCCAGAGCATTAATTGTAAAATCCCTTCTATACAAATCCTGTCGAATCGAACTAGCCTCCACTTGGGGATTACTGGCAGGATAGGGATAGAATTCCGTGCGTGCCGTAGCGATATCCACCCATAACGAGCCAAAACGCTCATCTTTGTGCCATAACAAAGCCGCCGTCTGAAATTCCCCGTGAATCGATAACCGGGCCCCCGGATAAATTTCGCGTAAACAATTAGCCAATTCTACCCCCGCACCCACATCGGCGGCGCGATGGCCGCCATCCACCACTAAATCGATATCCTGTAACAATAAAGTATCCCTTGCTGCCGCTAACAATAAATCGCGCACCGCACCCCCAACCAGATAGAGATGCCAACCGCGTTTTTGAGCGGCAGTGGCGGCAGCTTGCAGGAATGACCATAAAATCGGCTCTAAACGCTCTTTAATCGTCGGTAAAAGACAGGAAACCAAAGCAACCCCTTCAAAACGCACCCGCTCATTTTGATGAATCTGTCTTAATACATCTGTACGAGTGACGATACCGACTAACTGCCCGTTTTCTAGTACAGGTAAACGCCCTAAATCATACGTTACCATCAGCGACTCGATTTCCTGAAGGGAAGTGTCGGGGGTAATAGTTTTCGGATTACAAGTCATGTATCCCTTCACGGGAGAGCGAGAAAAGCCGTGATGGAGAGCTAAATCGAGGTCACGACGAGAAATCACCCCAACTAAGCGATCCTGCTCATCTACCACCGATAACCCCGAATGGCCATAACGGAAAAGGATGCGCTCGGCTTGAGATATGGAAGTATCGGGACGAATGGTTCGCACCGGAGAAGACATTAAATCCCTAGCAGTGGGAGAAGGAGGAATTTGAGCAATTAAGTCCCCCAGTAGTTGGTTTAACTGTTGAACTGGCTGAACATCGCGAAAACTCACCGAAGCGGCCTGAGCATGACCACCGCCGTTATAGGGGGAAAAAAGCCGATATAGATTCACCCCATCGATTCTAGAGCGACCGATCACGGTTAAACGCTGTCGGGAATTATCTTCCTCGTCTTTACTATAACTATGGGCAAAAAGTAGCGCATCACTATCGGATAATTCCAGTAGGCGCTCGGCCACACTAGACAAACCGGGGATAAAATCGGCAGTATGGAGGAGAACATGGGCGATTTTACGACCATGGATCGTTTTAATCTCTAGATTTTCCCAAGCAAGGCTAAATAACTCCTGTAAGCGCGGGGAAAAACTCGGTTGACAGTATTGGGCGATCGTTTTAATGTTAGCAGCACAGGTCATTAACCAAGCCAAAGCATAGGCATCCCTGGGGGTACTACCGGCAAAAGTCAGGGAACCCGTGTCAACGTGAATACCGAGTGCCATTACCGTCGCTGCCATCGAGTTTGGTTGAATGTGGGCTTTTTGTAAAGCTTCGACAATTAAAGTCGTGGTGGCTCCCACCGCTTCTAAATGGACGCTAGAGGCGTGAATATCGCTTTCACTATCCAAATGATGATCATACAATTCGATCGCCTGTAAATGCCCTAAATCGAGCCACTGGGAGGCTTTTCCCAGACGCTCCCGCCACTGATTATCAACGATAATTAAAGAGCGAATAAGGGACAGATTAACACTACGCATTTCAATTAAAGCGAATTCATCTCGATGCAGGGCCAAAAATTCCCTCACCGTCGGGTGCGCTCCCCCCGTCAACACAATGCGACTACCCGCTTTCAGCAACGATAAACCCACCGCTGCCCCCAGAGCGTCAAAATCCGCCGTTTGATGACATAAAATTAAATCCATATTTTTTAGTAAGGAGAAGTTATCGGGATTTTTTCTGTATCTATTGTTACTAAATGCTCGGCAATAACCGGGTCAAGAACTATAAGTTAGCAAATCATGACCAAGAGAAACCCATGTTGTTCAAAATTTTAGTAATTCTCCACAGCCTAGGGGCGACCGTCTGGGCCGGTGGACATTTATTGCTGGCAGTCACCGTTCTACCCCAGGCCCTCAAAAACCGAGAACCAGACCGAATTCGTCAATTTGAGCAATATTTTGAGGGTTTTGGGTTATCTGCTTTATTGTTGCAGGTAATAACGGGCCTAGGACTGACTTGGATTTATTTGCCTGGTTTTCGTAATTTTTGGTCATTTGATAGTTTTTTATCGGTTTATATAGGAATTAAGTTAGCTTTACTGCTGTTAACTCTCATCTTGGCCCTTCATTCCCGCTTTTTTCTCCTTCCTAAACTGAGCGAGGAAAACTTAAATTTCCTCGCCCTGCACATAGTAGCCGTCACCACTCTAGCAGTATTTTTCGTCATTTTTGGCGCCGGCATCCGTTTGGGGGGCTTGACCTAGGCCGCGACCATTAGTTTTTAGCAGTTCAGCAGTCTGGAGACCTTTCTAGGCTAGGTTTGGCGAAAACACAAAAACACGGTAATCTGGGCAAGGGATCACAGGGAGTCAATTCCCCCACCTAACCCTTGCCCTGCTGCTTTTGACAAGGATGGAGACATCAAAAAAATTTGAGGATCCGCTGCGGCTGGGTAGTCACTGGCAGTAAAATTAAAATGCTCCTGGATTCGGTCTGACGGGGATATCTCCCCTAACCCCTGATTCAGGGAGGAGTTAGAGGAAGGGTCGTCCGGTTAAGTTGAGTGGAAGTGAGGCTCTTCCATACAAGTATCAAATCTGGGAGAATTATCTAAATAAACATCAACTGCTTTAGGAGAACCCAATCATGTCTATTGTTTTTCAATTTTTTCTCATTGCCTTAGTTTTATTTTCCTTGCTGATGGTGATTGGTGTCCCCGTTGCCTATGCTTCCCCCCAAAACTGGGATCAATCGAAACCCCTTCTCTATGTGGGTTCGGCAATTTGGGCGATTTTAGTCGTTGCCGTCGCTATTTTAAACTTTTTAGTGATTTAGCCTTGATCAGGAGTCAGGAGGAGATAGGGTGATAGGGTGATGAGACAGTTTCCCCACTACCCCATCTCCCCACTACCCACTTCCCCACTTCCCCACTTCCCACTCCCCAATTCATAATTCATAATTCATAATTCCCACTCCTAACCCCTTTTACCTATGACTGTTTTTGAGGGAAATTTTACCGAGGATATATCCTCTTGGCGCTTTGCGATCGTGATTGGTCGTTTTAACGATCTCGTCACTGATAAACTGTTATCAGGCTGTCAAGATTGTCTCAAGCGTCACGGGGTTGATGTTAATCCCGATGGCACGCAAGTGGATTATATCTGGGTACCAGGTAGCTTTGAAGTGCCAATGGTAGCCCGTCAAGTCGCCCTTTCCCACCGTTACGATGCCGTTATTTGTCTAGGGGCAATTATTCGCGGCCAAACGCCCCATTTTGACTACGTTGCCGCCGAGGCCGCTAAGGGAATCGCCGCGGCCGCTTTTCAGACAGGTGTTCCCGTTGTCTTCGGTATTCTCACCACTGATACCCTACAACAGGCCCTCGAACGGGCCGGTATTAAGAGTAATTTGGGCTGGAATTATGGCCTATCTGCCCTAGAAATGGCTAGTCTCATGCGTCAATTGCGCCCCCGGAATGAAGATAAACCCCTAGAATTATTGCAAAATAATCCCCAACAGGCACTGATGGAAGGCTAAGAAAATTCCCCCGGCATTTAGGATTTTAGTTGTCCCCACTCCTGGAGTTCCACTGATGAGCGAAGCTGAACAGAACAAATATATTAACCAACTCAGACGGCAATTAGTCAACGCTGTCGAGAGAATCAAGACTCTGGAATTAGATTTAGAACCAGAGGGGCGGATTACGGCAGCTTTTGACGCTATGGAACGGCATATAGATGAAAAATTCGCCGCAGTGGATGAAAAATTCGCCGCCATTGACAAGCGTTTTGATCGCTTGGAACATCAGTTCAACCGACTACAGGCTAAGATAGAAGTGGTTCTCGAAGCTATTACGGGTTTGGGGGATTTGCCAGAAGATGAATCATTGTCAAAAAATGCTCCCAACTACTTGACAAATGCTCTGAGATTTGGCATACTCAGGTAAGTGTGAAAAAAACGGCTTGCGGGCATAGCTCAGTGGTAGAGCGTCACCTTGCCAAGGTGAATGTCGCGCGTTCGAATCGCGTTGCCCGCTTGAAAAAATCTTGAAATATACCTTAAGGTCAGGATGAATAATTTAGGGATATCCCTTAAGATGGGAATTACCCGTGAGCAACAGGGTTGAGGATTTTGGGCAACCGTTGAATCCCTTAGCTATTGACCACGAGCGACTAAAAACAACCGTTTATAAACAAAAATTTAGCTTGTGCGACCGCATAAATACACTAAAATCGACCAACACCAAGACTATCCTTGTCCCTGTCGTCGGAAAGGGACATTATGCCCGATTTTATTGACCGATGCCTTTGGCTGCGATCGCTGTCAACAGATATTTGTGCTACAGGAAAACGGCCAAATTATCGAACAATTAGCCCCCCACTATCCCTATAAACGCACTTGGCGCTGGACGGGATTTCGTTGGGTGAGTACCAATCAGCGCCTTGGGCAAGAGGTATTACCCCTGATAATGGGGATAATTCTGTTATTATCGATCGTTTGGCTACCCTTAATTTTAAAATCACCGCCGGGGGTAAGCGTGATTTTTGGGGCAATTCTAGTTATGCTATTAGTTATTTTGCCCGCATTCATCTTTTGGTTAGCCTATCGACGCTAGACAAGAATCTATGATCGAAAGTTCCTCCACCCCCCCCCTGACGATCTTTAAGCAAGCATATAATGCTTTTCTGGCTCTAGGTCAATTTAATGGCAATGAAAGAAATCGCGGGGTAATCGCGATCGCTAAGGGCATTAAAACTGGCTTTGATCGCATTTTAGAAGCCAATACCCTCGATTTAGAAGTCAGTCGAGAGATGGCCGTCTCGGAACAAATGATTCGCTGGTTACGGTTAACTCCCGAACGTTTAGAGACGACGGTGGAGGTATTGCAACAACTAGCGGAAGCATCGGATCCGCTGCAACAGGTAATTAACGCGGCCTATCAACTGAATCCTTCCCAAACCTATTGCCAAAGGATGCCTTTAGGAGTGATTGCCTTCGTCTATGAAGGTTTTCCGGAATTAGCGATGGTAGCGGCGGGATTTTCCCTAAAAAGTGGCAATAGTTTGATTATTCGGGGTTCCAATGCCTCTAGTCATTCCGATGGGGTGATTACGGAAATTATCCAAGAAGCATTGGAAGATGTGGGTTTACCCGTGGATTGTGTGAGTGGTTTACCCTGTGATTCTAGTCCCTCCCTAGAGGAGTTGCTGACCCAGGAAAATTATGTTAATTTAATTATTCCCTACGGTCGCCCTAGTTTAATCGGTCGAGTGAGTCAATTGGCCACGGTTCCCGTTTTGCGCGCAGCGATGGGAAACTGTTATTTGTATTGGTCTCCTAGTGGCGATTTGGAGTTAGCTCGTCAGGTAATTATCGATAGTCATGGCAGCATACCGGATCCGGTTAATGCGATCGAAAAAGTTTTAATTAGTCCCCATCAGAATTCTTCGACTTTAAGTCGTTTGTTTAAAAGTTTGCAGGAAAAAGGCTTTAAATTGCGGGGAGATACCCGATTAGCGGCGGATTTTCCGGAACATTTAACCATTGCTACCGATAATGATTGGCAAAGACCCTATTTAGAAAAAACGGTGGCCTTTAGGTTAGTGGATACCCTCACTGATGCGATCGCTTGGATTAATAAGTATAGTAGCGGTCATGCCGATTGTATTGTCACCGAATCCTATCGAGAAAGTCGTCAATTTGCCATGGAGTCCGATAGTGCTTTAGTTTATATCAATTCTTCACCCCGATTCGATCGCAATCCCAAACAGGGAGAATCGGTATTTTTGGGCATTTCCAACCAAAAAGGCCAGCGCCGGGGGTTAATCAACCTAGAAACCTTTACCACCCTTAAACAGGTGGTGCAGGGGTAGTTTTTTTCAGTGATCAGTCCACAGTAAACAGTAATCAGTGAACTGAAAACTCACATCTGATAACTGATAACTGATAACTGGTAACTGATAACTGAGAAAACGGTAGCAATTTCTACCAAAAGTCAGAATAAAATTCGTTATTGTCATAAAGTCATGAGGGAATGTAATTAAAACGAGAAAGAATGCGGATCGAGCAATTGCAAGCCTTTTTAGCCGTAGCCGATACGGGCAATTTCGGTCAAGCCGCCCGCCAGTGTGGAGTCACCCAATCGACTATCAGCCGCCAGATTCAATCCCTAGAAACCGATTTGGGCTTACCTCTTTTCCATCGTACCGCCCAGGCGAAGTTAACCATTGCTGGGGAGAAATTACTGCCCCGGGCGAAACGGATTTGTCAAGAGTGGACGAATGTTCACGAGGAAATCACCGACCTACAGGCAGGAAAACAGCCAGAATTGTGCGTGGCGGCGATTCATTCCGTGTGCGCCCATTATTTACCGCCGATTTTGCCGAAATTTTGTGCTGAATACCCGGAAGTTCAGTTAAGAGTGACAGCACTAGGCAGCGATCGCGCCTTAAAAGTGCTGCGGGATGGTTTAGTAGATGTGGCGTTGGTAATGAATAATCGTTTTCTCACCTCTAGCCCGGAGATGGTGGTCGAGGTATTATACCAAGAAGCGATCGAAATTCTCATGGCCGCTAATCATCCCCTCGCCCAATACAAAGAAGTGCCATGGTCAGAATTAATCCCCTATCCGCAAGTGGTTTTCAAAGATGGCTACGGAATGCAAAGATTAGTACAAGAATGGTTTTCCCGTCAGGATGCCCACCTGAAAACTGTCATGGAATTAAACACCCTCGATGCTTTTCGCGGTGTGGTGCGTCAGGGTAATATTATCGCTCTTCTGCCCCAATCTGCCCTGATGGAAGCGCGTAGCGATGCTACCCTCGCCATTCGTCCTCTTGCTTCCCCTAGTGGCGAAAATCCCCATTTTAACAATGGTAAATTTAGTCATCGTCTCACCCGTCAGGTAGTCCTCGTCACCACTAGCGATCGCCTACAGATACCACCGATCGCTCATTTCTGTCAATTAGTGCGGCAAATGAATCAAAGTGTGGTTAAAAGCCTAGAAAACCACCACGTCCAGCCGTAGCAATCCCCGTCAATCCCATTTACTCTTTATTTTCTTCCTTGAGATGAGTGATACTTTTCGAGAATTATTAAAAGTGATCGGTAGTGGCACCCATACGGGCAGAAATTTAACCCGTCCCGAAGCGGCGATGGCCACCAAGATGATGTTAACCCAAGAGGCAACCCCGGCCCAAATCGGTGCTTTTATGATTGCCCATCGCATTAAACGCCCGACCAGCGATGAGTTAGCGGGAATGCTTGATGCCTACGCCGAGCTTGGCCCGCAAATAACCCTAGAATCAGCCTCTTTTCAGCATCCGATCACTATTTTTGGCAATCCCTACGATGGACGTTCTCGCACTGCCCCGGTTACTCCGATCACTACTTTAATCTTAGCGGCGGCGGGGGTTCCTGTAGTCCTGCACGGGGGCGATCGAATGCCGACTAAATACGGTATTTCTCTCAGGGAAATCTGGCAGCAATTAGGAGCAGATTTTAGCCAATTATCCTTAGCAGCAGTGAAAGACTGTTTAATCACCACGGGATTGACTTTTTTCTATATTCCGCGCCATTTTCCCCTAGTAGAGAATCTTGTTACTTATCGGGAGCAAATCGGTAAACGTCCTCCCATGGCCACGGTAGAGTTAATCTGGTCGCCTTTTGTCGGTAATATTCATCAAATATCGGGTTTTGTTCACCCCCCCACCGAAGATCGTTTTCGCGAAACTTTTGCCCTGAGAAATATCTCTCACTTCACCACCGTGAAAGGATTAGAGGGGAGTTGTGATTTAGCCTGTAATCGGACGGCGATTATTGGTCTGGGAAATCCCACCGATCCCCCTTCCTTTCAGCGATTTTTCCTAAATCCTCGCGATTATGGCTTCTGTCCTTCGGATTATCCCCTCGAATCTTTAGAGATGCTCACCCCTAAATTAAAGGGTTTATTAGCTGGAGAAAATAATGAATTAACCGATGCGGCAATTTTTAACGGTGGTTTTTATCTTTGGCGCTGTGGAATTGCCCCAGATATCCCCACGGGTTTCCAACAAGCACAAAAATGTTTACAGTCGGGAAAAGCTCTGGTTAAACTAGAACAAATCTGTAATTATCTGGAAAATCAGGAATAGATAGGAATAGGGCTGTAGGGGAAATTACTTCTAAATCAATCATTAATTCGAGAAGTTGTACTAAGAAGGTAAACCCCAGACTTGGTATAACTTCTAGGTTTAAAGATAAATACTTTTGAGAAAAAAATTTTCCCGACTGCATCATTTCCTCGCTCAAGTGGGAAAGCTATGACTAAGGTGAACGATTTAGAAGTTTCTAATTCCTATCACAGTCGCCCCTAGAGAAGCCGCCATGTCTGCAATTAATCCCTCGACGCTCGAAACTGAATTTATCTCTCCCTCTTTTTCTGTCCTAAAATTGAAGGAAAACTCGATCGACCTAGATGAAGATTTTCTCGGCAGTGATTTAGAAGATGATTTAGTATCTAGTCCCGAAAAAAGCTACAGCAACGGCACAACTACTGATTTAGTGCGTTTGTACCTACAGGATATTGGCAGAGTGCCTCTACTCAAACAGGACGAGGAAGTTGAACAAGCGCAACAGGTGCAGCGTCATCTGTCTTTACTGAAATTATGCGCCACTGCCGTTCAACAAGGTGATGCACAAGTACAGCAATTTGTCAAGTTAATGGAGGTTCGCGATCGGCTGACCGCTCAATTGGCCCATCGTCCCGCCCTAGAACGTTGGGCAAAAACCGCCCAAATCACCGTGTCTGAGTTAAAAAATGCTTTAAAAGCAGGAAAACAGCGTTGGGCGCACCTAGCGGGCTTAGAAGTGGGGAAATTAGAAGAAATTATTACCCTTGGTACCCGTGCCAAAGAACAGATGATCAAGGCCAATTTACGTCTAGTGGTGTCGGTGGCCAAAAAATATCAGAATCGCGGTTTAGAATTATTGGATTTGATTCAAGAGGGAACCCTGGGTTTAGAACGGGCCGTCAAGAAATTTGATCCCAGCAAAGGCTATCGTTTTAGTACCTATGCCTACTGGTGGATCCGTCAAGGAATGACGAGAGCGGTCGCAACGCGCTCGCTACGCGAGATCGCAACTCAAAGCCGGATTATTCGCTTACCGCTTCATATTACCGAAAAACTCAACAGAATTAAGAAGGCACAACGGAAAATCTCGCAAATGCGCGGTCGCACTGCGACCCTAGAGGAAATTGCCCAAGAGTTAGCTCTGACCCCTGAAGCGGTGCGGGAAGTGTTGATGAACGTGCCGCGTTCGGTTTCCTTGGAAATTAAGGTAGGTAAGGAAAAAGATACGGAATTATTAGACCTTTTGGAAACCGAAGAACTGTCTTCAGAAAATCATCTTGTCTATGAATCTTTGCAAAGAGATATGGGAGAATTATTGGCAGATTTAACCGCTCGCGAACGAGAGGTGATTGAATTGCGCTATGGTTTTCTCGATGGTAAATCCTATTCTTTAGGTGATATCAGTCGCACTTTGGCATTATCCCGGGAAAGGGTGCGACAAATTGAGTTGAAAGCTTTGCAAAAATTGCGTCAACCCCAGCGACGTAACCGAATTCGCGATTATTTTGAAGCGTTGAGTTAGTTAGATCACCAACAGAAGAACCCTACTAGGGAGTTAAATGCCCCCTAATAATCGGCCATTTGGTAGCGGCATAAATCCAACCGATGCCCAAAATGCCGATGTCTGGTTAATATGTCCAATTTTGTTTCGTCTGTAGGGTGTAGGTTCCGTCGCGCACATTGACCCGATGGGGGATCAGCTTCAGGTCTCGGAAGATATGAGCTTGGTGTTGTAGGGCCACCAGAGAGCGATCATCGATCGGGATAATGGCACGTTCAGAGGCCCGTTGTTCGAGATTAGTCACGATCGCTGGATCGATCTCGTGGTGAGCTGCCAAGCGTCTCGTCGCCTCTAACTCCTGTTGTTTCGCCCAGGCACCCGCCTCGTTCACCTCTTCTAAAATCACCTTCAGTACATCGGGATAATCGCGTACCAATTCGGGAACCGCATAATAATAGGTCGGCACTTCTAGAGAGGCGTTTTCCCCGAAGATGCTCTCTAGATCGGCCAACGATCTTCCCGGATAGGTGCGCGTCTCCGTGGGGGAATAGGGAACCCAGACCACCCAAGCGTCGATCTCACCGCGACGAAAAAGCACCAGTGCTTCCGGTTGAGTCGCATACACCGGTTCGATATCGCTTAATTCTAGATTCACTCTCATCAGTGCGCGGATGAGGACGTAATGGGCGCTCGAACCTCGATCGAAGGCGATTCTTTTGCCTTTTAAATCCGCCAAGGTCTGTATTGGCGAATCCTCAGGCACGAGAATCGCCTGACCTTTCGGGGCGGTATATTTTTCCTTGGCTACCCGGACGAAGACGTGTTCGGCTGCTTGCGAGAAAATACTCGCCGTACCGCCACCACCGCAGAAGTCGATCGTTCCGTTGCTCAAGGCCTCGATCAGAGAGGAAGCGGCCAGAAAACTCGTCCACGTTACCGTCACCCCAAAGGGTTTTAAGCGTCTTTCCAGAAAGGCCTGGGCGCGGAGAACTTCCAGATTAGTCATGCCCTCGGGATAGCCGATCTTGAGGGTTCCTAACCGCCGCGCTTGTTTGGCGAGAGGAGTGATATCGGAGGGGGTTGAGCGCTTGAACCAGCGATCAATCGCGATACAGAAGAGAATTCCAGCGATAAATAATCCCACGGTTTCCAATAGCCGGGGAGTGGTATTCCGGGGGAATTTAAAGCTATCGACGAGGTTCAGAATCAGGTTATCGGATCGAGAATTTTGACCGACGGCGATCGTGTCGGAAAATCCAGCCAGGAGAAAGCTCCCCACCAGGCTGGTCACAAAAAGCACTGCGGGAAGAACTGCCCGGCAATTTCGCCACGGTTTCCAGAGACACTTGATCGAACGGTGGAGCATGGGATTTCTCGCAGAAAACAAGATTTATTATCGGTAAAGGAGACAAGAGGGAAGGGTTTACAAACTCCCTCGGCATAGCTGCCATTAGTTTTATCTACATACTATAGAAACCCACGACTCCTCGATTGTGTAACAAAGTACATTTATAAATGTATTGAAAATGATATAGTTTTAAAATGAAATTGCGCCCGCATTTGAGAGATCGAGGTAGTATGGATGGATTGGTTGATCGAAATCGTCAAAATCGCGGTGGCCACCGGCATAGCCACCACCTTCGACGACAATATTTATCTAACCGGCTTCTTTAGCGAGGTAAATCGTACCTTTCGCCCGGTTCACGTTGTCGTCGGCGAGCTAGTCGGGTTTACGGCCTTAGTATCGGTGAGCTTGCTGGGTTTTCTGCTCGGCTTAATCATCCCGCCGATTTATATCGGTCTTCTCGGAATCTTGCCAATCCTCATCGGTGTGAGAAATTTACTGACGTTAAATCGCGATAACGAGAGGGAAACCGCAGATCGCAAGGTGAATTTGCGAAGAAACGCCCGATTTCACGGATTCGCCTCCCGCAGACTATCCCTCGGTCAAGTCTTCAGCGATCGCCAAACCTATAAAGTTTCCGCGGTCACGATATCCAATGGCGGCAATAATCTCGGTATCTATATTCCCCTATTCGCCAATAGTACCGTGGCGCAGTTAGCCGTAATCATCCCGATCTGCTATCTAATCGTCTGTACTTGGTTATTTCTCTCCTATAATCTAACCCGCCAACCGGGGATCGCGGTTGTCCTCAGCCGTTATGCGAGTAAGCTTTTCCCTTTTGTGCTGATGTGGTTGGGCCTACGGATTATTCTCGATAACGGCTCCTATCGCCTGTTGATTCCCATCGGGTAAATTAGGCCCCCGTAAAAATCGCCAATCTCCGGCTCCCACGGGAGTCAGAACTCAGGAAGAGAGAAGAAAAAATTAGTTGGTTTAGAGCAACCTTATCGAGAAAATCCCGATGAATGTATCATTGTTGCCAATTCGATCGCTGTTTCGTCCCTTTCGTTCCTTATCGGGGAGGAGTTTTCTTTTCTTCCTGTTAGTGGGACTGTTGGCAAGTCTCGCCCTCGCCTCCTGCGGGGGAATCGGCTCAAAACCGGAGGTGAAACTGAATCTCGTTTCCTTCTCGGTCACGAAAGCCGCCCACGACCAGATTATCCCGAAATTCGTCGAGAAATGGCGGAAAGAGCATAACCAAAAAGTCATTTTCCAGCGGAGTTACGGCGGTTCCCTGGCCCAGGCCGATGACGTGATCGCCGGGAAACAAGAGGCGGACGTGGTACATCTGGCCCTTCCCCTCGACGTGATGCGGATATCTCAAGCCGGCCTGATTAATCGCGGTTGGGAAGATCGGGTGCCGCGGCGGGGGGTGGTGAGTCACTCGGTGGCGGCGATCGTGACGCGGGCGGGAAATCCGAAAAAGATTCAATCTTGGGCGGATCTGGCTAGAGAGGACGTTACGGTTCTATCCGCCGATCCGAAAACTTCCGGGATCGCTATTTGGCAGTTATTAGCCCTCTGGGGTTCGGTGACGCAAACGGGGGGCGAACCGCAACAGGCATGGGATTTTGTCCGCCGGATCTATCAAAAGATTCCCACCCTAGCTAGGGACGCACGGGAAGCCAGCAATGCCTTTTTCCAAGAGGGAAAGGGCGATGTTTTAGTCACCTACGAAAACGAGGTAATTCTAGCGGCAAGAAATCAACCCGATACCAGTTACTTAGTCCCCCCGGTCAATATCTCGATCGATAATCCCGTGGCGGTGGTGGATAGAAATGTCGATAAACACGGCACGCGAGAGGTGGCCGAGGCATTTGTGAATTTCCTCTATTCCGAGCCGGCACAACAGGAATTGGCCAAATTAGGCTATCGATCGGTCAATCCCTTCGTGGCCAAGGATGAAGGATTACAATTCCCGCCGATCGAAACTCTTTTCAACGCCCAAGATCTCGGGGGTTGGACGTTGATCGAAAAGGAATTTCTGGCCAATAACGGCATCTTCGAGCAGATTAAAAACCAGTCGGCTTCCTAACATTTTTCCCGCTTTAATCTATGAAATTCTCTCATTGTTTTTTCCTAATCTCCCTTCTGATGGCCAGTAATTTGATCGCCGGTTGCGGTCGCCCGGCCGACTCGGCCGAGAAAGAAGCGCCAGTCTCGATCGACGGTGGTGCGGTGGGTTTCGCCCTCTCCCTCGCCGTTGCCGAAGAATATCAGAGAATCCATCCCGAAGCGCGGGTTAGCGTCGCCACCAGTGGAACCGGGGGCGGTTTTAGTAAGTTCTGCGCCGGAAATCTCGACATTGCCGGGGCATCGCGGGTGATCCGGAAAGAAGAGATCGAGAAATGTCGGGAAAACGGCGTGGAATTTCTGGAATTACCGATGGCGATCGACGGATTGGCGGTGATCGTCAATAAAAAAAATCAATTCGCCAAGTGTTTAACGATTAAAGAACTCGATCAAATGTGGAACACGAAAGCGGAGGGTAGGATTACCAGTTGGAAACAGATTAATCCCAAATTTCCCGACGAGAGATTATTACTTTTCGCCCCGCCTTCCGATACGGGAACCTTCGATTATTTCACCCAAGCGATCACGGGAAAACGGAGAAATAGCCGTACCGATTTCACCCCGAACCGCAATCAAAACGCGCTCGTGCAGGGGGTGATCGGCAATCCATCCGCGCTTGCGTATTTAGGCATCTCTTTCTATATGCAGAACCAAGATCGATTGAACTTGGTGGCGATCGAAAATAATGAAGGAAAATGCGTCAAACCGGTCCCCATCGATAACGTTCTCCGCAATGTCTATAATCCCCTTTCCCGTCCCCTGTTTATCTACGTCAACAAGAATAATTTAAAAACGAATCCATCCCTGGAAAAATTCGTGCGCTTCTATTTAGAAAATTCCTGGAAATGGGTCGATGGCGTGGGTTACGTCGCTTTACCTGATGAGGCCTACGTCAAAACCCTGCGGAAATTCGAGCGCGGGGAAACGGGATCGAAATTCGGCAAAGCTAAACCGGGAGAACCGATCACGAACTTTATCTAAAAAAGGAATTTTGTTAAACCATGACCTTAACCCCGAGTTCTTTCGATAATTCTTTTTTCGCGGCAGATAATTCACTCCTCAAGCACCCCGGCGACGATATTCAAGAGAAGATAATCGCGCTGATTCTCTTCGCTTGCGCTTTCGTTTCCGTGGCGACGACAATCGGCATCGTGGCGATTATTTTTAGTGAAACCTGGGGATTTTTTCAAGAGGTATCTTTCGCCCAATTCTTTCTCGATACCCGTTGGACTCCACTGTTCGCCACCCCTCATTTCGGTATCTGGCCGCTAATTAACGGGACATTTTTAACCACAGCCATCGCTATGTCCGTCGCGGTTCCTTTAGGCCTATCTTCCGCGATCTACCTCGCCGAATACGCGAAACCGAACCTAGCGGCGATTTTACGCCCTGCGGTGGAACTTCTCGCCGGGATTCCCACGGTGGTGTACGGGTACTTCGCCCTACTCGTTGTCACGCCCACTTTGCGGAATCTTTTCCCCGTCGAGATTTTTAACGCCCTCAGCGCCGGGTTAATGATGGGGATGATGATCACTCCCACGGTGGGATCGATTAGTTTAGACGCGATCCGAGCGGTTCCCAGTTCCCTGCGCGAGGGTTCCTACGCCCTAGGAATTACCAAGCTGGAAACGATTTTTAAAGTGGTTCTCCCCGCCGCCCTCTCCGGGATCATGGCCTCGATTATTCTGGGAATGTCCCGGGCGGTGGGGGAAACGATGACGGTGTTGATCGCCGCCGGCTCGCAACCCCGGCTTACCCTCAATCCCTTCGAGTCGATCGCCACGATGACCGCTTTTATGGCCGAGATTTCCGGGGGAGATGCGCCCCGGGGCAGTCTCAGTTTTAAAACCCTCTACGCGGTCGGCGCGCTGCTTTTTCTGATCACGCTGGTGCTGAATCTAGCCAGTTACTGGATATCCCACCGTTTTAAAGAAAAATACGATTGATTTCCCATGGTTAAATCCTCTGTCAAATCCGATACCGTTGAATTTATCGACCATCTCGAACGCCGCGAGGCGATCGGCAAATTCTGCGAGTATCTTTTCCTCTTCGGTTTACTGATCGGTTTGTTCGTTCTGGCGCTGTTGGTGTTGAATATCGCCCACGATGGACTGGGACGACTCTTAACCCCCGGATTCCTCACGGAAACGCCTTCCCGTTTCCCGGAAAGGGGCGGTATCCGTCCAGCGATCATCGGTAGTTTCTATCTGGGAATTATCGTGCTTCTCGTGGCGGTACCGATCGGGGTCGGGTCGGCTTTGTATCTAGAGGAATACGCCCCAAAAACGTGGTGGACGGCACTGATCGAGGTGAATATCGGCAATCTGGCCGGGGTTCCCTCGATCGTCTACGGCTTATTAGGATTAGCGGTTTTTAACTATCTGCTCAATTTTGGCCCGACGCTGATTTCCGGCGCTTTAACCCTTGCGCTTCTCTCGCTGCCGGTGATTATCGTCACGGCGCGGGAGGCGATCCGGGCGGTTCCCGATTCCCTACGCCAAGCCTCCTACGGTCTAGGCAGTACCAAATGGCAGACGATCCAACACCATGTTTTACCCTACGCGGTGCCGGGGATTCTCACGGGGGTGATTATCTCCGTGTCGCGGGCGATCGGAGACGCGGCTTCCTTAATGGTCGTCGGTGCGGTTAGTTTCCTCACTTTCGATCCTGGTTTATTCCAACGCTTTATGGCACTACCGATTCAAATTTTCAGCTATATCACCCGTCCCGAACCCGGTTTCGCCAATGCGGCGGCGGCCGCGATTATCGTTCTGATCCTGTTAATTCTCGCCCTCAACGCCATCGCCATCTATCTACGTCAACGTTATTCGACACCGAATTAGGGAAGGCAGCGGGCAAGGGGATACATAACCTTCCCTACTCCTGCACTCCCCACTTTTCCAGTACGGGAGGGTTTGCAAACCCGCCCCTCTAAAAAAACCATCGATCTTTAATAAACGATCAGGAGAATTTTTGCCATGACTACCCACCTTAACCCAGATCACAGTGTTTTCGACGCAGAAGGGGTCAAAGTTTTTTATAACGGGTTTCTCGCTCTTCTGGACGTTCATATTAAAATTCCTGCGCGAAAAATCATCGCCTTTATCGGCCCGTCCGGTTGCGGGAAAAGTACCCTTTTGCGCTGCTTTAACCGAATGAATGATCTGATCCCCGGCGCCAAGGTGGAGGGAAAACTACTTTACCGAAATCAGAATATTTACGATTCGCAGGTCAATGCGGTCAAGTTAAGGCGACAGGTGGGGATGGTTTTCCAACGTCCCAACCCTTTTCCCAAGAGCATTTACGAGAATATCGCCTACGCGCCCCGAACCAACGGTTATCAGGGAAATCTTGATGAATTGGTCGAGTATTCCCTGCGGCAGGCGGCGATCTGGGAGGAAGTAAAGGACAAACTGAAAGAAAAAGGAACGGCACTATCGGGGGGACAACAACAGCGTCTCTGTATCGCCCGTGCAATCGCGATGAAGCCAGATGTTTTATTGATGGATGAACCCTGTTCGGCCCTCGATCCCATCTCTACCCGTCAGGTGGAGGAATTGTGCCTACAACTGAAGGAAAGTTACACGATCATTACCGTCACCCACAATATGCAGCAGGCATCGCGGATCGCCGACTGGACGGCATTTTTTAACACCGAAACCGATCCCTCCGGGAAACGCCGGGGAAAATTAGTCGAATTTAGCCCCACGGAAGTTATGTTCGGCAATCCGCAAACCGACGAGGCCCGGGAGTATATTACCGGGCGATTTGGGTAATCGAAACAGAAAAAAGTCGATAGTCTGTTTTTCAAAACCGTGCGCGGTTTTATGCCGAGACACCCATTGCTATGAATAGAAAGGACTGGATTTTCGCTATTTTGTTGGTTTTTGTCCCGATCTCGATCGCCTGGAATTTCCTCCATTGGGACGTGACGATCATTTTCCTGAGCGCCTGTCTGGCGATCGTTCCCCTGGCCGCTTACATGGGAAAAGCGACCGAGGAAATCGCCGTCGTGGTCGGTCCCAATCTCGGCGGTTTACTGAACGCCACCTTCGGCAACGCTACCGAATTAATTCTCGCCTACGCCGCCCTCGAAGAAGGTTTGATCGAGGTGGTGAAAGCGACGATTACCGGTTCGATTATCGGGAATCTGCTGCTGGTAACGGGCTTGTCGATGTTTTTCGGCGGTTTACGCTATAAAGAACAGAAATTCCAGCCCGTGACCGCCCGTTTAAATTCCTCGTCGATGAATCTCGCCGTCGCGGCGATCCTCCTACCCACGACCGTTCAATACACTTCCGCCGCAATCCAGGAGAGCGTCCTACAGCGTCTCTCGGTAACGGTGGCGGCGGTATTAATTTTTGTGTATTGCCTGAGTCTGCTGTTTTCGATGAAGACCCATACCTATCTTTACGAGGTGGGGGACGCAGATCTCGATCAAGAGTCGGGGGAAGCGGTAAGCGTAAAAAAGCCGAATCTCTGGCTCTGGGTGGGGATATTACTGCTGGTGACCATCGGGGTGGCGGTCGAATCGGAATTATTAGTTAATACCCTAGAGGAAGCCACGCATAAATTAGGATTAACGACCCTTTTCACGGGGGTGATCCTGCTGCCAATTATCGGCAACGCGGCCGAACACGCCACCGCGGTTAGGGTCGCCTTAAAAGACAAAATGGATCTGGCGGTTTCCGTGACGGTGGGTTCGAGTCTGCAAATCGCACTTTTTGTCGCACCCGTCCTCGTGATTGCGGGTTATTTCCTCGGTCAGCCGATGGCTCTCGATTTCGATCCGTTTGAATTGGTCGCCGTCGCCGTCGCCGTCTGGCTGACTAACTCGATCAGTAACGACGGTCGCTCGAACTGGTTAGAGGGTATATTACTCGTCGCCACCTACGCAGTGATCACCCTTGCTTTCTTTTTCCATCCCGCACTGGGATAAAGCGATCGGTCGTGCGAAATACAGTTTCTCGATCGGGATAGGTAGTAAAATTTTCCTGTTCTGGAACCTTTGAAGGAAAAGCCGAACAAGGTTTAACGAACGGACGAACCCGACGGCCATCTTAAGGAAAAAAACCATGATCGAGATTGTGATCGCGATGTCCACCGGTGTAGCGGCATTCGTCGCCACCAACCTCGACGATATATTGATCCTGACGATTCTCTTCAGCCAAACGGGGAAACTTTTCCGTCGTCGCGATATCGTGATCGGTCAGTATATCGGCTTTAGTCTGCTGGTTATTGCCAGTTTAGCGGGATTTTTCGGGTGCTTTCTTATCCCTACTCCATGGATCCGCTATCTAGGCCTCGTTCCTGTGATTCTCGGCATCGTTTCCCTTCTCAAAGAAGAGGAGGAGGAGGAAGCGCCGGAGAATGTCGAAGTGAACCTGGAGGGTGCGAAACATTCCCCCTTCGGCGTAGCTCAGGGTAAACCCTTCGGTGGTTGGTTTGACTCGCGCACCTATAGCGTGGCTGCGTTAACCGTTGCTAACGGCAGCGATAATATCGGCATTTATATTCCCCTGTTCGCCAGTAGTAGCGTAATAAGTCTGATCGTTATCGTCAGCGTGTTTTTGATTCTGGTGGGGGTTTGGTGTGCGATTGCCTACGGGTTGACCAGCGTGCCGACCATTGCCACTATCCTAACCAGTCAGGGAAGTACCTTCGTTCCTTGTGTCCTGATCAGTTTAGGGATTTTTATCGTCAAAGAAAGTATTTCCCTCGCATTTTTGGCCTTAGCAATTAGCTATCTCTGGGCGATCGCCAGTCGCGGTCAGGGACTGGCAAAAAAATAAAGTAGCGTTTATTTACTAGGCAGAATTATCACATCTCAAGGGGTGATTCCCAGTGGGGGGTAGGGTTAGGAGATTTTGACTCACTGAGAACAACGATTTGATGAGTTGCATTCCTGCCGTTTTTGACGCTCTGCTAAGATTGTTGGTAAATTCGGTCTTCCGGTTAAGGTTAATCGCCAAGAAGCCCAAATTTCATAGATAATATCCACTAGAAACCCAATAACTGGCCATTTGGTAGCGGCATAAATCCAACCAATGCCCAAAATATCATAGACTTGGCGAAACACTTCCACATTTTGGAGTATAGTACCATCGGCTAGTACAGCGTGGATTCGTCCCATGGCTGCCGCGAAGGAAATACCGCCATTTTCCTCTGGATTATAGTTTTCGGCGGCAATATCGACAAAAGCAACTAATCCTCTCCCAGCATCCCGTTTTTGCAGAAAATTGACCTCGCGCAAGCAGAGGGGACATTCTCCATCGTAGAGAAGTTTAATTTTCCAAGAGGGCGATCGAGTAGAATTTTCTAAGGTATCAGCAGATGGAGTCGGTAAAGATGACATGATCTTCTAGGGATTCTCTTTTCAGTGATCGGTAATTAGTGAGGGGTTGGGGTGTAGGGAGTGGGGAAGTGGGGAGAATAAATAAAAGCAATCTCCTGACTCCTGATGATTATCTTATGGCAATTCATCAGATTGGATGGGATCACTCTCTATGGGTTCTCGATCGTTGCGTTTTGAGAAACCCCAAGCAAAGAGGATAGCAATTAAACTAATCATAATCCATTCCGGCGGCACAAAATCGGGACTAATCACCCGCAACAGCAATCTTAAACCCACCAAACCGACGGTGACAAAACCAGCATCTTCTAGGTGGGTGTATTCCTCTAACCAGCGAATAAATAAACCCGCCATAAAGCGCAGGGTAACTACTCCGATCGTACCACCAAGCAGGATTAACCAAGTATCATCGGCCACGGCGATGGAGGTGGTGACACTATCGAGGGAAAAAGCTAAATCAGTAACGGCAATTAGGGGGATAGCTTGCCAGAGAGATTGAAACTGGAGACTATGATGGGTGTGATCCTTGTCTTCAGGGGAGGCAAAGTAATTAAAGACTAACCAGAGCAAATATACTGCTCCCAAAAGTTCAAACTGCCAGTATTTAACCACCCAAGTGGCGGTAAGAATCAAGACCATACGGAGAATATAGGCGAAAACTAAGCCAATATTCAAGGCCTGACGTTGACGCTGATGATCTCCTAATCCCTGTGCTATGGAAGCGAGAGCAATGGCGTTATCTGCTGATAATACCGCTTCTAGGGCAATGAGAACCAACAGAATTAACGGGGTTTTTAGACTAAGGGTTAGAGATGAATCAAGGAGCGAGTCTAACATTGAGGCCGCAGGTAAAAATAAATGTAATCATGGCAATACCTCAGCTTAACGCTTTTACAACTTTCTTTTCTAGGGGAGATAACCGTCATCGGGGTGGGGAGATATGAAGTCTTGTAACGAAATGATGCAGAGGACCCCGATGATGTCGGAAAGTATTGGATGAATATCTTTATGAGGAGATAATCAGCAATGCTTTCTGATACTCAAGTTCTAGTCGCTCTGGTAATTGCTTTAATCCCCGGGATTTTGGCTTTTCGTCTAGCGACGGAACTTTATAAGTAAAACCGCTTTCAATAAACCCTGATCCCGTCTGACCTACCTATAGGATAGACCGATTGGGGTTTTTTCAGTGATCAGTCATCAGTTACCAGTTATCAGTGATTGGGTGTAACTTGAAAGTAATTAAGTAGGTAGGCGTTAAAAGTTGTCAGATGCCCCCGCCTATCGGCACCCCCCTTATCAAGGGGGGATTAAAGGCAAAATCCATTTTTAAATTATAACCAGCTACTTAGCCACTTTTCTGACCGATTTTACTTATACTCATAAATCTATGACCGCAGGAACACGAAACCAAACCGACAAAAAACCGAGAAAAAAGCCAAAAAGCGGCAATAAATCCCAAAAATGGCAAGTTATCGAGATTTGGCTGCGAATTATTGCCTATAGCGCTCTTTCGATCACGGCAGTTTTTGCGATCGCTCGTTTGCTACCCTACCAACAGATGCAACAGGCAAAACTGGAAGAAGTGCGTTTGGCAGTCCAAGAAAAGGAGGAACGCGTCAATCAATTACGCGGTCAATTTACTCGCAGCTTCGATCCTAGTCAAGCGCGGCAAGTGATGGGAGAACAAAGTCCCCGACGGGATCCCAATCAAAGACGCATTTTTTGGGTTTCTCAGTAGAATTTATCGAGATAAATTCGTTTTTGAGCAGATTATTTGAGTATTTTGCCGATGCTGGTTGTTCACAACGAAAAAATTCTCGATTTCATTAAATATCGCTACTCTCTGGAGGATATCCAGAGATTATCTGCCTTTTTGTCGGAAAATGATGTCTTGAGATTTCCCCAGCTAGAAAATGGCTTATTTCCAGCAGCATTAGTCAGTAATGAGACAGAATACACGGGTTATGCCAATGTTTGGCTGAGGGATAACGTTTATCTGGCTTATTCTCACTATATTATCGGACAGACAGCGATCGCTGTCAAGAATATTCAGACTTTGATGAACTATTTTCAAAAGTTCCAAAGGCGTTTTATTAATATTATCCAAGGTCGGGTTAATCCTGAAAAGATCAGCGAACGTCCTCATATTCGTTTTGAGGGACGTACACTAACGGAAATTGACCAAGTTTGGCAACACGCACAAAATGATGCCCTTGGCTATTTTCTCTGGTTTTATTGTCGTTTAGCACGGGAAAAATATATTCAGCTTTCCCCCCATTGTTTAGAAACAATTGCCCTATTCCCCTTATATTTTCAAGCGATTAGTTATTGGCAGGATGAAGATAGCGGTCACTGGGAAGAAACCCGCAAAATAGAAGCATCTAGCATCGGCGTTGTCGTAGCGGGATTACGCGAATTAAAAAGGTTATTAATCGAGACAGAGATAAATCTCACAGCCGAAAATCGCAGGATTACACCAGCATTTTTAGCGGACTTAATTGAGATAGGAGAACAGGCTTTATACCGTATTTTACCAGCCGAGTGTCTTCTACCAGTAGCGCAGGCGAGAAGTTATGATGCAGCCCTACTTTTTTTGATTTATCCCCTACAAGTGGTGGAGACAAATATCGCCGATCAAATTCTTAATAATGTTATCGTTCACCTTCAGGGAGATTACGGTATTCGTCGCTATTTAGGTGATTCTTTTTGGTGTCGAGACTATCGCTTAATTCCCCCAGAAATCCGCACCACCGTATCGACAGAAAGAGAAGGTTGGTTACAGGAACAAGGGAGAGGATTAAACCTAGGCCAAGAAGCACAATGGTGTATTTTTGATCCGATTATTTCTGCCATTTTTGCCCTTAAATTCCAAAGTACAGGTCAGGAAAAATATCTCAACCTACAAACCCATTACTTCAATCGTTCTCTCGGACAAATTACAGGTAATGATTCCCCCGTCGGTGAGTTTAAATGTCCCGAATTATACTATCTAGAACAGGGAAAGTATATTCCTAATGATGCCACTCCTCTCCTTTGGACACAGGCTAATTTACAAATCGCATTAGAACTAATTAAGAAAAGTTTAAGCCAATAGTGTAATTCTATTTGACCAGATAAAATTACAACTATATATAAATTCAGGATTTAAAAAATGCCTAATAACAACAATCAACCCGATATCAATAAAGCGATCGATGTGTGTATGGAGGAGTATAAAACCCTGAGAACGGAAATTTTACAAACCGTGCAAAATCGCAGTAATGTTATTGTCTTTGGGGGTGGTTTAGTTTTGACTTTACTGGGAATTGGGATCAGTCCCATCGCTAATCTTCCCATCATGAAAGAGACAACAACTATTACTAGAATACCCACAAATACAACTACAATAGAAACGACAAAAGGAGAAAAAAAAACGACAAAAGGAGAAACAACACAAACGACAATATCTCATCCAAAAGGGGATAGTAGTCACGAAATTAAACCAAAAAATTCAAAGCCAACTTCCTCGACGTTAGTTATTAAAGAAAAAGACACGGCAACAGAAACAATATCTCCACAAAAATATGGTATTCCAATTGAACGGCGAATTCCTTCAGCAATTATTCTGGGAATAATGGTTCCCGCCTCTTGTGGATTGATCATCTTTCTTGTCAATGCAAGTAATCATCAGGTCGTTAGAATTGGTAGATATATTGCCACTAATATTGAGCCTAAAATCAATGATTTATACTTTAATAATTTACCCGTTGCTCAGAAGCCAATTGTTTGGGAAACCTATATGCAAACTTTACGATTTGGACCAGAAGAGGGTACTTGGATTAAAAGTGTTTTTGGTCTGAGAGGGGGACAAGCGAGCTAGAAGGTAGATAGGGCAAGCGATATCGCTCTTTGTCCTTTGATGTAATCCTTCAACCGATAGCGGCTAATTTGCATTAGCTCTTCTATATTTTTTTGGAACATTTGATGTAGCCCGA
>NZ_JADBTX010000091.1:0-78383 GCF_020245945.1 Microcystis sp. M015S2 | reverse complement strand
CTAACGAAAGAATTAGGGATAGGAGCGAGCTTACTAGGAATTATTATTAATAAGTGAGAGATGGTGCGGCGAACTTTTTCGAGCCAAAACCATGAAAAGCTTATGATCTATGGATTTCATCTTTCTTGTCCCCCTGTCAGAAACTTACTCTAATAACTCAATAATTTTGCCTTTTTTAATTCCTTTAACTAACATAATATCAACTCCTTCTAAATGCTCTGGATCGTAGAAGTCAACATAGAGAGGATCATCAAAAACAGTTTTTGCCGACTCAAATGAGACTTCGTGCTTTGAGAGAATTTTTATCTCAGTCAAACTCCATAAAGCCATTATACTGCTACTCACTGAAACTGATGGCACATTTTTGATATGTTCTGTCTATTACTTGAATCAGATCTATTCAACTGTATTGAACCATCGATCGGGTTCAGAAGCCCAAGTAAATTTTCAGTGATGTTGCTTCATCTCCAACACTTAAGGGGCTAATAACTACATTTTATCTCCTCCGGTAGCGACATTTTTAAATCTTTCTTGGGCAGCGGAAAAAGCCTCTTTCATCACCCTTTGAATCCTCTGAGGATCGGGTTTTTTACCCCCCATTAAATCGCCAAAATAGACACAAGCGCCCTCTCCTAGGGCCCAGGTATAGGCAGCGGACCAAGAAGCGGCGATAACACTGCCAAAACCGGGGATAAATTTCACCAATTCCCGACCGATGGCCTGGGCCAAAAAGCCGCCAGCGATCGCACTGACGACTCCGCCGGCTTGGGATGGGGTTAAGACTTGACCGTATAATTTGCCTAAAACCCCCACCATTGACACTTGTAGGGCGGTTAACACGGGCATAGTCGCTAAGGGTAAGGGAATCGCCGCCAAGGTCGCCGCTATGACGGAAAAGGCTAACATATAGCGTCGGGCCACGTCCCGATAGAGATTGCCTAATTTATTGCTGGTTTCCCGATCTAAAAGTTGGTGGATGGTGTTAGCCTCGGCTTTTGGCAATAAATCAGCTAAATTGTCTCTAAATGCCTCTAAACCGTAAAAAACGGGGTTGTAACCGTCTTCCTCTAGGGTGAAATCAATTAGCACAGAATTGTCGTATAAATCCTTAAAAGTTTCTTTAATTTCTTGATAGGCGCGATTGATATCCTCGCAATCGGGAGGATAAGGGGGATGATCAACGGTATTAGGAGTATAAAGCTGATGAAGGCAGGTGACAGCCAGTAAACAGGGGATTTTAGGGTATTTTTGCCGCAGTTGTTTGGTAATTTCCAGAAGGCTATCGGTGGCAAAATCATTAATTTTTACCGTCACGATAAAAACTTGGGCGCGTCCCGTGTTTTCGCTTAAATCTGCCAATAATTCCGCGATTACCTTGTCTGTGTGTTGATAGGCATCCCCTAACCCCACCGTATCGGTAAAAATTAACAGGGGTAAGTCTTCTGCGGGGTAGGTGTAGCGCTGGGTGTTTTCGGTGTGGGGACGGAAACCTTGCCCGACGATTTCCGCCGAAACTCCCGTTATTCCCCGAATAATCGAACTTTTTCCCGTTTGGGGTTTGCCGATTAACAGCGCCTCGGTGGTGGGTAATTCTTGACGGACTTTTTCTAAAATTTCCGCCACTTGACTGTCACTAACACTAAACCACTGGAGGACAGTATTAGTCAACTGGTCGATGGGGAGTCTTTTCATCACTTCCCCCGTGAGACTATTCCAAGTATTGACCAAAGAATCAATGGGCAGTTTATTAGTCATGGGGATTAGAAGGGTTTATGATAACTAAAATAGAGATTTTCAGCGATAGAATCAGACGATGACAAAAGCCGCAATTAGTCCGCAAGATTTATCATGGCCTTTTTGGCCAATTGTACCACTTTATCCCTACGGTCAAAGACGGACAATTCGCCAAGAAGTGGTGAAAGATACGCTCTGGACATTTGAGCAATTGCAGGGTATTTTCTATGTGGTTGTGCCGATTCGCATGACGGTAATTAAGTTAGCATCTGGGGGTTTATTTGTTTATGCACCTGTGGCCCCGACTCCGGAATGTATTCGCTTGATGCGTGAGTTGGAAAGTGAACACGGGGAAGTTAAATATATTATTTTGCCGACGATTTCTGGGATTGAACATAAGGTTTTTGTCGGTCCTTTTGCCCGTTATTTTCCTAAAGCTATAGTTTATGTTGCTCCTAATCAATGGAGTTTTCCTCTTAATTTACCTTTGAGTTGGTTGGGGTTACCGGCAAAACGAACGGAAATTTTACCTGCTGACTCGGCAACCACTCCTTTAGGAAAAGATTTTAGTTATGAAATTTTACCCGCAATTGATCTGAATGTGGGATACTTCTCGGAAGTGGCTTTTTTTCATCACTACTCTCAAACTCTGCTGCTAACCGATGGCATTCTTTCTATCCCAGAAAATCCTCCCGCTATTTTAGAATTAGACCCCTATCCGCTGCTGTTTCACGCTAAAAATAGTGCTAAGGATATGGTGGAGGATACTCCAGAAAATCGCCGTCGGGGTTGGCAGAGAATTTGTCTTTTTGCTCTTTATTTTCAACCTCCTGTTTTAGCTGTTCCCAATTGGATTAAGGTCTTTCGAGATGCTTTTACTGCTCAGGAAAGGAGTAAAAAAGCCTATTTTGGTTTATTCCCTTTTCAATGGGGTGATGATTGGCAAAAGACTTTTTTAAATTTGCGTCGAGAGGGGAGGTTAATAGTAGCCCCAATTTTGCAAACTTTGATTCTTAATCGCACTACTGACGAGGTTAGTCAATGGGTTGATAGAATTTCCCAATGGCCGATTAAACAGGTTATTCCTTGTCATTTTGCTAGTCCGATTCAAGCTGATAGTCAAGAGTTTCAGCAGGCTTTTTCTTTCTTGTTAAAAGATTCTTATTTACCTAAAGATGACTTGGAATGTTTAGAAAGTATTGATAGTTTTTTAGTGCGCTGGCGATTGACTCCTCCCCCCGATAAAAAATTGTAATTTATGGCTAAGAACTGCTATAATGTATTCGGTTGTTAGTTGATTGCTAATCAAGGTCATGCAAATTCCCGAAAATCCCAGTAATGATGACATCAGAGAAGCGTTGATTCAATTGCGAGAAGAACTTGGTCAAAAAGTTGACCGCTTAGAATATAAATTTGATGCCTATCAAAAAGGTACAGATGGTATGGTAAGAATGGCTACTACTATCATCATTGCCACCGCTTCTGTGGTGGTTTTATCTAGTCTTAGTCCTGCGGTGACAGCAATTATCACCGCTTTATATTCTGGTAATGCTCATTAATTAATTTATCGCTAAATTCTGGTGCATTAGGCTACCTTTTGGTGCGATTGATTCGGTGCGTTACGCGATGCTAACACACCCTACCTGTCCTAAATTTGTACCCGTTTGTTTAATTGATTCATAGTCAGAGAAATCACCAGATTAAAGAATAAATAGGTGGCCATAACTACTATTAACATCTCTAGAGCTTTTCCTGTCTGATTAGCGATGGTACTAGAGATAGCATAAATATCATTATAACCGATAGCGATCGCTAAACTAGAGTTTTTAACCAGGTTTAAACATTCATTAGTTAAAGGAGGAATAATCACTGGCAAAGCTTGAGGAAAAATTACTAATCTCATCACTAATAAAGGTTTTAATCCCAAGGCTTTAGCTGCTTCCCATTGTCCCCGATTAACCGATTGAATCCCTCCCCGTACCGTTTCCGCAATAAAGGCAGCTGTATAAACAGTTAAACCGATTAGGAGAGTAGCAAACTCGGAAGAAAGATGTAAACCGAAGTCAATATTTTGATTAAGAGGATTAACTTGGGGACTTTGCCATTGTAAACCCCAGATTAGAGGAATTATAACTAGGATTATTAGGCTAGTTAGACATAAACTAAGTTTATTTTTTATGGATAAAAATAATGAGAGAATTATTCCTAAAATAATGATAGCTAAGGCTAACCATGTCCTGAAACTATTAGCGGGGAAAGGCAAATAGACTCCTGAGTTATTTAAGAATACCCTGCCAAAAAACTCTAGAGAGTCCTCAATCTTCGGCAGTTTCAAAAATACAGCAAAATACCAGAAAAATAATTGTAATAATAGGGGAGTATTGCGAATAGTTTCCACATAAATTGTTGCTAACTGACGAATTAACCAATTATCCGACAAACGACCTAACCCGATGACTATTCCCAGACTAATCGCCAAAAATATGCCACTAATCATAATGCGGAGGGAATTAACTAATCCCACCAAAAGAGCGCGAAAATAGGTATCGGTGGGACTGTAGGCAATAGGAGAGTCACCAATAGCAAAAGAGGCTGGTCGGTCGGGATCAAAGAGAAATCCAAAGCCAAAACTTAAGCGTAAGCGTTGGAAATTAATCACTAAATTGCGACCAAAAAACCAGAAAATTAGGCAGACAATTAGCAGGATAATTACCTGTAAAAAAATCTTCTGAAATCGCTCATCGTACCAAAAAGAATTTTTTTGAGGTAGAGTCATATTTATTAAATAGCTGGTTATAATTAAATCCCCCCTATATCCCCCCTTGATAAGGGGGGTGCCGATAGGCGGGGGGATCCCCCCTTAATCCCCCCTTAATAAGGGGGCATCTGATAATTTTTAACGCCTACCTACTTATATAGTCCAGAATTTTTCACAAAAGAAATCGGTGACTTTTGGCCACCGATTGAGAAAATCAAAACATATTTAGATAACTCCCAGACGGGAAAGACCGAGGATGACACCGGCGCCGAGGACATGACCAAAACTGGTAGTACCCAGTAAAGCGCCTAATCCCATACCACCGAATAAAGCGGGGGAAGGTAAAGCCGGACCGACATTTTGTTGTTGAATAGTCGCTTTACCGAAAGCAATAGCGAGAATATTGCAGATAATCATGACAATCGCCACTTTGGGACTCCATTCGCTGGAACCTTGTACGGCGGTGGCGGCCATTAATAGGGTTGAATACATTGAAATTCTCCTGAACAGGTCGTTTTAAGTTTTTAATCTTAAAGGTAGTTTTCACCCCACATCACGCCCTGTTGCAATACTTAATAATCAAAAGCAGAGGAGTCAACAATAAGGCCGATTCGTCTCCACTTATGAACTACTCGCTTAGTACAAATTCAAGTTTAAGCCTACTTCTTTAGCGAAGACGGCTAATCCTTTCTTTTCAATGGTTTTGATAGCTTTGGTGGAGATGCGTAGTTTTACCCAACGGTTGCCTTCCGACCACCAAACTCTTTTCCATTGTAGGTTAGCTTCTTGTAATTTTTTGGTGCGACGGTGGGAGTGGGACACCGCATAGGCGTTATTGGCCTTTTTCCCCGTCATAGTACAGACTCTAGACATAATTTGCTCCTGTGCGATCGATGTTTGTCAATAGTCAACCTTTCTAGTTTAACTCAAATCTCGCCAGAAGTCCCCTTAAACGGGTATAACTTGAGCAGCAATTGAGAACATTGGGGGCAAATGAGGTTATATTTTATCTATAGAAGAACGTTTGTATGTCGCAACGATAATGAGTAATTCACTGCCAAAATATCTAGAGGAAATCACAGGCATTTATCAACAGGGTAACGCCACAGAACACAGTTATCGTCCTGCTTTAAAAAAATTAATTGAATCCCTAAATAATAACCTACAAGCTCTCAATGAACCCAAAAGGATTGCTTGTGGCGCTCCGGATTTTGTGATTAATCAGGGTATGGTAGAAATTGGCCATCTGGAAGCAAAAGATATCGGAACTTCTCTCAAAAAGGTTGAAAATACTCCCCAAATAAAACGTTATTTACAGGCTTTGGGTAATTTAATTATCACCGATCATTTAGAATTTCGTTGGTATGTATCGGGAGAATTGCGTCTATCAGCTGCCGTGGCAAGTCTTAATCAAAAAAAGCAAATTAAACCTGATTCCCAGGGTATTTTACAAGTAGAACAATTGTTCTGTCAATTTTTCCTCTCAAAAGTTATTCAGATAACAACACCGCGAGAATTAGCGAAAAAAATGGCCGCTTTAGCGCAGTTAATTCGAGACGCAATCGGCCAAGCTTTAAAAGATCAAGATTGCGGGGGAATGTTGCGGCAACAATTGCAATCTTTTCAACGAGTTTTAATTAGTGATCTCAATGAAGCGCAGTTTGCCGATATGTATGCACAAACAATCTGTTATGGGTTATTCGCGGCACGCTGTAATACGGATCAAATAAGTTCTTTTTCCAGGGAAACGGCAGCATTTCGACTCCCAAAAACTAACCCTTTTTTGCGGGGAATTTTTCATCAAATTGCTGGTACAGAATTAGATGAGCGGATTACTTGGGCCGTGGATACTCTAGCCACTATTTTACAACAAACGGACATGGAGGGGATTCTTAGCAGCTTTGGAAAACGCACGCGCAAGCAGGATCCTGTGGTTCACTTTTATGAGACTTTTTTAGCAGAATACGATAGTAAAATGCGTGAGTCTAGGGGTGTTTATTATACCCCTGAACCCGTGGTTTCTTACATGGTTCGCAGTGTGGACTATATTCTAAAAAATAAGTTTCAGATTCCTAAAGGTTTGGCCGATGCCAAAAAAATTACGATTAAAAATCCTAATAATAGCCAAGAAACTCAGGAAGTTCACCAAGTTTTAATTCTCGATCCTGCTGTGGGAACAGGCACTTTTTTACACTCTGTTATCGACCATATCTATGATAGTTTTCGTCAACAGAAAGGGATGTGGTCTAGTTATGTCAGTAAACATTTATTACCCCGTCTCTTTGGGTTTGAATTACTGATGGCTCCCTACACCGTAGCACACATGAAATTAGGTTTACAACTTCAGGAATTAGGCTATGATTTTAGTGCCGATGAACGCTTAGGAATCTATCTCACCAACACCCTACAGGAAGCTTTTCAAATTCCCCCTGCTGATGGTTTTTTAAATCGTATTCGCGATGAAGCAGAGTCAGCGCAAGGTGTTAAGCAAGAACATCCTGTTATGGTGATTATTGGTAATCCTCCCTACTCTGGACATTCCGTAAATACAGGAGAATGGATTAAGGAATTATTGAAGGGAAAAGATATTATTTCTGGAGGAAAAACTGCTAGTTATTTTGAGGTAGATGAGCAACCTTTAGGCGAAAAAAATCCCAAATGGTTAAATGATGATTATGTCAAATTTATTCGCTTTAGTCAATGGCGCATCGAGAAAACTGGTTACGGAATTTTAGCTTTTGTTACTAATCATGGTTATTTGGATAACCCAACTTTTCGGGGAATGCGTCAAAGTTTATTAAAAACTTTTGATGATATTTATGTTTTAGATTTACATGGAAATAGCAAGAAAAAAGAAATCTGTCCCGACGGTTCACCGGATCAAAATGTGTTTGATATTCAGCAAGGTGTAGCTATTGGTATTTTTATTAAATATCAAGATAGTCAGCAAGATTTAGCGAAGGTTTATCATGCTGATTTATGGGGCAAAAGAGAGATGATTGAGAATCAAGTTATTATCGGTGGTAAGTATCACTGGTTAGATGAAAATGATATTAGTTCAACTGCTTGGCAAGAATTACAACCTGATTCTCCTTTTTATCTATTTAAACCTCAGAATATTAATCTGCGATCAGAATACGATCAATTCTGTAAAATTACTGAAATTATGCCAGTTAATAGTGTTGGTATCGTCACAGCTAGAGATAGTTTAACTATTCAATGGAGTGAAAAAGAAATTTGGGATATAATCAATGATTTTGTCAATCTCAGTCCAGAACAAGCTAGGATTAAATATAATTTAGGTAAAGATTCTCAAGATTGGAAGATAGATTTAGCACAGAAAGATATTAAGCAATCAAATTTATCTAAAGATAACCTTTTACCCATTTCATATAGACCTTTTGATCAAAGATATACCTATTATACAGGTAATTCAGGTGGGTTTCACTGTAGAGCAAGAATTGATACTATGCGTCACCTAAAAGAAAATAATTTAGGATTTCATCTATGCAGACAAATAGTCAGTGAAACTTGGCAACATATTTTAATTACTAATCAGCTTACAGACGATTCCTATGTTTCAAACAAAAGTAGAGAAAGAGGATACACTATGCCATTATATTGTTATCCTGAAACTCAGGCAGAGAAAGACATGGGAATGTCTCGCCGTCCCAATCTAGCGCCTGAATTTATTAAGGAACTTTCCGCAAAACTTGACTTAGAATTTATCAGTGATGGCAAAGGAGACGAAAAGAAAACCTTTGGACCAGAAGACATTTTTAACTATATCTATGCCGTCTTTCACTCTCCCCAATATCGCCAACGTTACGCCGAATTTTTAAAAATAGACTTTCCTCGTGTTCCTCTCACCAGTAATAAAGAATTATTCTGGGAATTAGTCAAAAAAGGTGACAGATTAGTGCAGTTACACCTGATGAAAGGGACGGGAAAAGAAATTAGTAGCTATCCCGTGGCGGGTTCCAATCTAGTTGAACAGGTGAAATATGACGAAAATAAACAACAAATTTCGATTAATTCTGACCAGTATTTTGCGGGGATTCCGCCCCAAATTTGGAACTTTTATATCGGCGGTTATCAAGTGTGTCAGAAGTGGCTAAAAGACCGCAAAGGTCGCCACCTTAGCTACGATGACCTAGAACATTATCAACAAATTATCTCCATTTTGGGCGAATCGATCGCAATTATGGAAACTATAGATATAATTATCAATAAATATGGTGGTTTCCCCTTTAGTTAAGCCACCGGTGAGAGAAGATTAACTTAATTTTTGCCCACTGGCAAGAGTCCCTGTTCACCGATAAATGATTCTCCACTCCCAAAGATGCCCTCTTATACTAAATCCGTTGAGTAACGCCCAGAAAACGGGTTTCTCCGAGAAACCCGTTTTCTACTCATGCAAAAGGGAAAAAGGGGAATAAATAATCAGTCTTTAATAACCAGATTTAGTATTATTCTTCGTGTCCTCTGTGTCTGGAGTGGTTCCTTCCACTCGCTTGCTGACAGGACTGTATCTTAGAATACATTTTACCCACCGAACCTAAGAGAGCCTCAACCAGAGTGATACAATTGTTAACACCACAGACCAAGAGCCAATCGAAGCGAGAGAATAAAAACTGCTATGTTAAAAGCCCTACTCGGAGATCCCAACGCCCGCAAAATTAAAAAATTTCAGCCCCTCGTCACCGAAATCAACCTGCTGGAAGAAGACATTAAAAACCTGTCCGATGAGGAATTAAGGGGCAAAACCAGCGAATTTAAGGAAAGATTGGACAAAGCCAGAAATTATGAGCAAAGAGAGGATATTCTCGAGGAAATTCTCCCCGAAGCTTTCGCCATTGTCCGGGAAGCGGGAATCCGAGTCTTAGGGATGCGTCACTTTGACGTGCAGTTATTGGGGGGAATGGTACTGCACAAAGGACAAATCGCCGAGATGAAAACCGGGGAAGGAAAAACCCTAGTTGCCACTCTCCCCGCTTATTTGAATGGATTGACCGGAAAAGGGGTTCACGTCGTCACCGTCAACGATTATCTCGCCCGTCGTGACGCGGAATGGATGGGGCAGGTACACCGCTTTTTAGGGTTAAGTGTGGGACTAATTCAAGCCGGCATGAGTCCGGAAGAAAGAAAGAAAAATTATGCCTGTGACATCACCTACACCACTAACAGCGAACTCGGCTTTGATTATCTGCGCGATAACATGGCTACAGTGATGGGGGAAGTCGTCCAAAGACCCTTTAACTACTGCGTTATCGACGAAGTGGACTCCATTCTTATTGATGAGGCCAGAACTCCATTAATTATATCAGGACCGATCGATCGGCCCACAGAAAAATATATTCTCGCCGCCGAAATCGCCAAACAATTAGTGCGCCAAAAAGTAGAAGACGGACCGGGAGACTACGAAGTTAACGAAAAAGACCGTAACGTTTTAATGACCGATGAAGGCTTTAAAAAAGCGGAAGAACTATTAGAAGTTACCGATTTATACGACCAAGAAAATCCCTGGGCGCACTATATTTCTAACGCTATTCGTGCCAAAGAACTCCAGAAAAAAGACGTTAACTATATCGTCCGCAGTGGTGAAATTGTTATCGTTGATGAATTCACGGGACGGGTATTACCGGGGCGACGTTGGGGCGATGGTTTACATCAGGCAGTGGAAGCTAAGGAAGGGGTAGAAATTCAACAGGAAACCCAAACCTTAGCCACGATTACCTATCAAAACTTTTTCCTACTCTATCCGAAATTATCCGGCATGACTGGGACGGCCAAAACCGAAGAAACGGAACTAGAAAAAGTCTATAACCTGCAAGTAACAATTATTCCCACTAACCGCGTTTCTCGTCGGCAAGATTTAGCCGATGTGGTCTATAAAAATGAACAGGCAAAATGGAACGCCGTCGCCGAAGAATGTCAACAAATGCACGAACAGGGTCGCCCGGTTTTAGTCGGTACCACCAGTGTGGAAAAATCAGAAGTGCTTTCGCTGTTATTACAGGAAAGAAAGATTCCCCATAACTTACTTAATGCTCGTCCAGAAAACGTGGAAAGGGAATCGGAAATCGTCGCCCAAGCAGGCCGGGCCGGAGCCGTAACTATTGCTACGAATATGGCAGGACGGGGAACCGATATCATCCTCGGTGGCAACTCCGATTATATGGCCCGATTGAAAATTCGCGAGTATTTAATGCCCAAATTAGTTATGCCCGAAGATGACAATTTGGCCTTTAGTTTACCCAGTTTAGGAGAACGCAATCGCCCGCAAGGATTCGCCCCGGGTAAGAAGAAAAAAAACTGGCGTGCCTCGGCGGAAATTTTTCCCACCGAGTTACCGAAAGAGGTAGAAAATGCCCTGAAAGAAGCGGTTAAATTTGCCGTTGATACCCACGGAACTCAAAGTTTACCCGAATTAGAAGTGGAAGAAAAAATCGCCATCGCGGCCGAAAAAGCCCCCACGGATGACCGGGTTATTCAAAAGTTACGCGAAGTCTATAAATTAATTCGCAAAAGTTATGAAGATTACACAGGTAAAGAACACAATGAAGTAGTAGAAAGAGGCGGACTGCACGTTATCGGGACGGAACGCCACGAATCCCGCCGCATTGACAATCAATTGCGAGGCAGGGCGGGCAGACAGGGCGACCCCGGTTCCACACGCTTCTTTTTAAGCCTAGAAGACAATTTATTGCGGATTTTTGGGGGCGACCGTGTGGCGGGTTTAATGGACGCCTTCCGGGTGGAAGAAGATATGCCCATTGAATCGGGAATGTTAACTCGTTCCCTGGAAGGAGCGCAAAGAAAAGTGGAAACCTTCTATTATGATGCCCGGAAACAGGTGTTTGAATACGACGAGGTGATGAATAATCAACGGCGCGCTATTTATGCCGAACGTCGTCGGGTTTTGGAGGGGATGGACTTAAAAGAACAGGTGCTGCAATACGCCGAAAAAACCATGGATGAAATCGTCATGGCTTATGTTAATCCCGAACTGCCGGCAGAAGAATGGGATTTGGAAAAACTGATTAGTAAATCTCAGGAATTCGTCTATCTATTGGCAGATATTACCGCTAAAGATGTCGAGGAGATGAGTGTTAATGATATCAAGATGTTCCTACACGAAGAAGTTCGCAAAGCCTACGAAATTAAAGAACGTCAAGTGGATAGTATTCGCGCCGGTTTAATGCGCGATGCCGAACGTTATTTTATCCTGCAACAAATCGATATGTTATGGCGCGAACACCTGCAAGCTATGGAAGCTTTACGCGAGTCGATTGGTTTACGCGGTTACGGTCAAAAAGACCCCCTAATCGAGTATAAACAGGAAGGCTACGAGATGTTTTTAGAAATGATGATTGATATCCGTCGTAACGTGGTTTATTCCCTGTTCCAATTCCAACCGCAAGGACAACCCCAAGCAGTGGCTAGTGAACAGTAAAAACTAAAAGTTGACTTAAATTGGGGAGAATTGGCTAAGGCTGATTCTCTCATTTTTTTCTACCGAGAAATCAGTCACCCACAATCCACACTAGGACAAAAATTATCAGTCCGATTACTCCATAGGACAACAACGACCCCAAAAAATTGATGATTTGTATGGGAAAATGAATCAAAACTTGGTAAGTAAAATCGGCAGCTGCCAGCAAGGCAGCGAAAAACATAATCACAAGTGTTATCATACTTAATATCTTCTCAATCTGATAGAATAAATGGCTATCCTTCGCGGGAATCGGCAGTGGATAGTCAGAATTTAGGAGATTATCCCCAAGAAAAAACTCGGAGTGCGGTAGAATCGGGAGAGCGTTGGGTTTCATGCTTCAACCGTTCGGCAAAAGCTCACGGCCGAAGCCCAACCTACGTTCTTGTTAAATAAGATTTAGTATAACTCGATCGCTGTTAAAATTGCGGTAGAATCAGGAGAGCTAATTTGCTATAACCAGTCCAGAAGAGCGAGATTACTAAAAATTGACCAGTTTTTTGCGGGAACTGGGAAAATTAACAGCTAATCTGGGACAAGACGAGCTAAAAGCAGCAGAGAGCAACAATCAATGTCTAAAAACTCTATACCTCGAATCGAAAATCTGCGCGTGCAAAATTACCGAGCTTTACAGGACTTAGAATTAAAAAGCATTACTCCTTTAACCGTTTTTCTCGGTCCTAATGGGAGCGGAAAATCTACCATATTTGATGTCTTTGCTTTCCTCTCTGAATGTTTTACTGTTGGTTTAAAAAAAGCTTGGGACAGACGGGGAAGATTTAAAGAATTAAGAACCAGAGGACAAGAAGGTTACATCATTATCGAATTAAAATATCGAGAAAAATTGGCATCACCTTTAATTACCTATCATTTGGCTATTAATGAAGCTAACAATCGCCCTTATGTTGCCGAAGAATGGTTACAGTGGAGACAAGGAGCGAGGGGCAAACCTTATCGCTTTTTAAACTTTAAAGAAGGGGAAGGAATAGTGATTAGTGGAGAAAATCCCCAAGAAGAAGATGAACGAATTTCTGAACGATTAGACTCCCCAGAATTTTTAGCTGTTAGTACCCTCGGACAATTGGCCAAACATCCCCGGGTTAGTGCTTTGCGTCGTTTTATCACAAGTTGGTATCTTTCCTACTTAACCGCAGATAATACTCGCACTCAACCAGAAGCAGGAGCGCAAGAAAGATTATCGCCAACTGGTGACAATTTACCTAATGTTATTCAATATTTAAAAGAAGATCATCCTCAACGATTAGAATCTATTTTACAAACCCTTTCTCGTCGAATTCCCAGATTAGAAAAAGTAGAAGCATCTATTATGCCGAATGGACAGCTTTTACTTCAAATTAAAGACGCACCTTTTCAAGAGCCAATTCTTGCCAAATTTGCCTCCGATGGCACTTTAAAAATGTTGGCTTATTTAACTATATTATATGATCCAAGCCCTCCGCAATTACTGGGAATAGAAGAACCAGAAAATCATCTTCATCCCCGTTTATTACCTGAATTAGCAGAAGAATGTCGGGCAGCGACCGCAAGTACACAATTAATGGTAACAACTCATTCTCCCTTTTTTGTAGATGGTTTGAAACCAGAGGAGGTTTGGGTACTTTATCGAGATGAAAATGGTTTTACTCAAGCTAAACGTACTTCAGCAATGCAAGGAGTTAAGGAATTTATTCAAAATGGTGCTTTGTTGGGTCAATTATGGATGGAGGACTATTTTGATGTGGGGAATCCTAGCATTTAAATTTAATAGCAAAGGAGGAAAAAAGTGCATCTTGAATTTTTAGTTGAAGAATTTTCTACCCAAGAATGTTTAAATCAAATTTTACCTAAAATATTATTTGAGAATGTCACCTATAAAATTCATGCCTTTCGAGGTAAATCCGATTTAATCAAAAAACTACCGGAGCGATTAAAAGGCTATCAATGCTGGATACCCGATGATTATCGAATCATTATTCTTGTAGATAGAGACAATGAAGATTGTCAAATGCTCAAAGAAAAGTTAGAAAATATTGCCCAACAAACAGGACTGATCACCAAAACGATTAGTGAAGATAAAAAAACATTTCAGGTGTTAAATAGAATTGCTATAGAAGAACTAGAAGCTTGGTTTTTTGGTGATATTCAGGCTATAGTCTCAGCCTATCCCAAAGTTTCTACTAATGTGGGACAGCAAGCAAAATACAGAAAACCCGATGAAATTACGGGCGGAACTTGGGAAAACTTAGAAAAGATACTTCAAAAAGCTGGGTATCATCGAGGAGGTTTAGAAAAAGTGAAAGCAGCCCGAGAAATTTCTCAATTTATGACTCCTGCTCATAATTGTTCTCCTAGTTTTCAGATTTTTTATCAAGGTTTATTGGCGATGATTAGCTAAGGATATTTAGGAAAGTAAATGATGAAACTGCTAGATCACTGTCAAGGATAAATCGATTTTTAACTGTTGAATAAATTGTTGCATAATTGTTCAAAATTCGGTGTTTAACTATAGCGTTTCCTAAGCTAGTAAGGTACACCTATTTTTCTTCCCTTTTGCATGAGTGCCTAAAACCCATAACTTTTGTACCTCAGCAGACTGAAAAACGCTATAAATCTTATTTAACAAGAACGTAGGTTGGTTTGAAGCATGAAACCCAACGCTCTCCTGATTCTACCGCAATTTTAACAGCGATCGAGTTATACTAAATCTTATTTAACAAGTATAGAGTGGGAAGTGGCAAGTGGGAAGTGGGTTTTTAAAGTTGGATTGGCAGTTAATGATACTATCAAAAATCAATTTAGTATAAGCTTTTATTGCACTGCAAAAAACTTCAGCAGAATAGTTCATCCTTCCTAGCTAATTAGCTAATAAGGACAAGTCAGGGAAAATATTTCCCCGTTTCCCGTTCCCTTTTGCGATAAGATAATTAATATAACTTCAAGGAGACTGCTCTATGAATATTCGTATTGGTAACGGCTACGATATCCACCGATTGGTAACAGGAAGACCTTTAATTTTAGGAGGAGTAGAAATTGCCCATACTGTCGGTTTATTGGGTCATAGTGATGCCGATGTCTTAACCCACGCTATTATGGATGCCATGCTGGGGGCGCTTAGTTTAGGCGATATCGGTCATTATTTTCCCCCCACAGACCCACAATGGCAAGGGGCGAATAGTTTAAAATTATTAGAACAAGTTAATCAATTAATTGTCGATAAAGGTTGGCAAATTAATAATATTGATTCGGTAATTGTCGCCGAAAAACCGAAAATGAAACCCCACCTTATTGCAATGCGAGCCAAGTTAGCAGCAACTCTCAAGATTAATCCGGAACAGGTGGGAATTAAAGCCACTACTAACGAACAATTGGGGCCAGTAGGACGAGAAGAAGGTATCGCAGTTTATGCCGTGGTTTTATTGGTTAAGGAGTAGGTTAAATGCGTTGTTTTCCCTGCTATTCTCCCAGCCATTCTTCCCTGGTAATACCCGCTTGATTGAGAATGCGTTTTAACAGTCCTACCCCTATTTCACCTTGATGAGGATTGGGGATAATTATCGTTAAATTATCGCGACGCATTTGAGGGTGTTTACCCCCAGCGTAGGGACCGTCAAACCCAAGTTCTCGTAATCTTTGAACTAGATTAAGCCATGATATGGCGGTTAATTTAGGCATATCTTAAATTGAAGACATGGGTTGAGGAAGGAGATTAAGATCTATTCCTGCTAACAATGGAATTGGCAAACCTAAACACAGACGCAAAGCAATCCAATCGCTTAAAGCTTCGCGCAATTCTTGCCGGCAATCTTCTAGATTGGCGTGATTTGCCCAAACTCCCTGAAGGGGTGGAATTTCACCCCAATAAGTGCCATCTTCTTCGATGATTTCGTATTGAGCCAATGCCATCGCTTGATCAATATAACTGGCTAACATGGTTGTACTATTGGTAAAGCTTACTTACTATATTAAAGCAAATGTTTCCCAGCAGCCAGCTGCATTGGATTCGCCTTCAGATTATGATAAGGTAAGATGGTCAATAACCTGAGTTGTCTGGAGTGTTAATCTCGTTGGCTCGAAACTATAATGAATACACCACAAAAGATCATCAAAAAAATCTTGAAAGAATACCATCAATCGGCATCTTCAGTAGCTAATTCTCCCCACAATCTGGTTACTGCTAGGAAGCTAACCAATTCCTTCTCAATTTTTGTCTAATCCCTAATTGCTATAATTCTCTCTATGACTGCCATTATCCAACAAATAAAAGAGCGTTTTTCCCAATCCCTAGTTAAATCCTTTGGTGAAAACTTCGCTGATACCGATCCTCTAATTGTCGCCGCTAGTAACCCCCGTTTTGGCGATTATCAATGTAATATTTCCCTCTCTTTAGCCAAAGAATTAAAACAAAAACCCCGGGAAGTGGCGGCAACTTTACTAAAAAATCTAGAGATAGATGATCTCTGTCAACCCCCCGAAATTGCCGGACCCGGTTTTATCAATCTTACCCTTAAACCCAGTTATCTAGAAACCCAATTAAAAGACCTAATTACTGACAACCGTTTAGGAGTTGCCGCTGCTAACCCCAGTCAAAAAATTATTGTCGATTTTTCCAGTCCCAATATTGCTAAAGAAATGCACGTCGGTCACTTGCGATCAACTATAATTGGTGATTGTATTGCTCGGATTTTGGAATTTCGTCACCATCAAGTAATTCGTCTCAATCACGTCGGGGATTGGGGGACTCAATTCGGGATGTTAATTACCTATCTACAAGAAGCTTATCCTAGCGCTTTAACCCAAGCGGATGCTCTGGATTTAGGGGATTTAGTTAGCTTTTATAAAAAGGCTAAAATTCGTTTTGATGAAGACGAAAACTTTAAAGAAACTGCCCGTCAAGCCGTAGTAAAATTACAGTCGGGTGATCCTCAAAGTCGTCAAGCATGGCAGTTACTTTGTCAACAATCACGACGGGAATTTCAGAAAATCTATGATATTCTCGATATAAAACTGACTGAAAGGGGCGAATCTTTTTATAATCCCTACCTGGAAGCAGTAATCAGAGAATTAGATCAACAGGGATTGCTAACAGAAGACAACGGCGCTTTATGCGTCTTTCTCGATGGTTTTACCAACAAAGAGGGGGATCCTCTGCCCCTAATTGTCAAGAAATCCGACGGCGGTTATAATTACGCCACCACCGATTTAGCAGCAATTTGTTATCGAGTGCGGCAAGATAAAGCCGAAAGAATAATTTATGTCACCGATGCTGGACAAGCTAACCATTTTGCCCAAGTATTTCAGGTGGCTAAAAAAGCGGGATTTTTACCCGATAATGTGGCAGTGGTTCACGTCGCTTTTGGATTAGTTTTAGGGGAAGATGGTAAAAAATTAAAAACTCGTTCCGGGGAGACGGTAAAATTACAAGAATTACTCGATCAAGCGATCGCCTATTCCCTAGCTGACTTAGAAAAAAGACTGGCAAGCGAGGAAAGAGAAGAAACCGGCGATTTTATCGCTAATACTGCCGAAACTGTCGGATTAAGTGCCGTTAAATACGCCGATCTCAGCCAAAATCGCAATAGTAACTACGTTTTCAGTTACGACAAAATGCTCAATCTGCAAGGCAACACCGCCCCCTATATGCTGTACGCTTACGCTAGGGTTCAGAGTATCAGTCGCGAAGGTGGTATTAATTTTCAGGATTTAAGTGCCAATTCATCGCTAATTCTCAAGGATGAAAGCGAATTAATTCTGGCTAAACAATTACTGCAACTTCCGGAAGTAATTAGTGCCGTGGAAGAGGATTTATTACCCAATCGTTTATGTGATTATCTTTACGAACTCAGTAAAAAGTATAATCGTTTCTACGAAAATTGTCCCGTTCTTAAAGCGGCAGAACCGATTAAAACCTCTCGTTTAGTTCTGTGTGATTTAACGGCAAGAACCCTAAAACTAGGCTTATCTCTCTTGGGTATCCCCGTTTTGGAGAGAATGTAAATCAGTTATCAGTTATCAGTTGACAGTTATCAGTTGACAGTTATCAGTTGACAGCAAAAAACTACCCAATTCATAATTGATAATTGATAATTCATAATTCCCACACCCCACCCCTTGGATTGCGTATCTTTGACAAAAGCGGGTGCTATTTTATACCCAGAAAAAGTGTACTATGCTGACGTGAAAAAACCTGAGTTTTTGCTAACCTAGAAATAGCTCTAATCAGAGCCAATGTCTTGGGGCGAAGCTTAGAGATTAATCTAGTTAAACTCACTCGTGACGTTATCTTATTGTCGTCTGTTGCCTATTAGCTTTCAGGTGATAACTCGGAGGTAGAGAATTAGTACAAATGCTCAAACTTCCTCTCGCTGCTCCCTGCTCGCTCATAGACAGTCTTAACGAGTAATTTAGATAGTTAACAGCTTACTCCCGCATCTGGGCCGCTGACGCAATAAGCCACATCTGTTATCCCAGAGATGTTATCTTTAAAGCGGCCAACTATCCGAACATCCTAGAGGATTTTCGGGAAAGATTGTTCGCCCTCTCGTAATCTCAGATAGAACCTTATGAGTCAATCAATAGAAGGTAAGGCTATGGCTGATGCTGATGTATCAGATTATACCACAAATAAAATAATTTTGTCTAATTGGATTGCCCCTTGGTCGAAAGGCAATCGGAAAAACCCGTCACCGCAACCAAAATGGGATTTATGGCAACCCCTGCGGCAACGAATCGATCACCTAGAAATTAATACACCCGCACTAGCCCACAAGATTTGTCGTCTAATTCCGGCTCAATGTCCCTTTGCGCGGAAAATTACCCTATTTAGCCGGACAATTCTAGAGATTCCACCCCTTTGCAAGCTAAATCCCCTCTACGAAAACCTGATGATGTTAAGATTTCGCGCTCTTTCTTACCTTGCCGATGAATGTGGAGAGGATATCGGTGCTTACTGCTAAAATGGGAGAGTGTCTTTAATCGCCACACCTATGGCCATCATCGCTCTGAAAGCTTGGTATCTGGACAAATACGAACCTATCCGCGAGGTTGTCAAACGTCCCCACGACTTGCGCTTAAGTCGCAATAGTCTCTTAAAATCGGGTTTAAGAGCCGATTTTCTCGATGATAGTCTGACGATACAGGGTTCTGTCTGGTTCCAACGCTATCTAGAAGGGGAAAGGGTGGAATTTTACCTCGAAGGTAGTGGCGGTTACGTCATCTCGAATATTGACCTGATTTCCCAAGAAATTTACTTTACTAAACAAGACCTCAGCACTTGGCTGGATCCCGTCATTTATTTTAGCTCCCAAAACCAATTTAAGGACTCTAGCACCGCTTTAAAAACAGTTTTGACCGAAACCGTCGAAAATCTCAATAAACGCTCCCGTTTGCCCTTAAACATCGAAGAAACGCCTCGAACTGAGGGCAATGTCACCCGGTTGAGTGATAGTCAATTACGCAAAATTCGCAAAAGTTTATTATTTATTGCCGATGCTACGGCGATTAGCCAAAAGGAAACGGAATTACTGCCTAGTCCCCTAGTGGGTGTAGAATTGGGTTATGCGATCGCTTGTAAACAGGGCGGACAAATTCTGCTAACCTATCAAAATCGAGCGGAATTAAAGGGTAAACTAGCTTTTGACCTGCCAAGCTACCAAAAATTAATTTTCTCAGATCTGAGCGAATTGCGTCTGACTTTTCCGCCTTTAATGGCAACTTTATTACAAAAATTCAATCTGATTAGTTAAAAAAATGAGTAGAAAAGCTGACGAGTACGCTGTACATTTGTTCTTGAGCAGTGGACATCGCGAGGAAGTCCGTTTTTTGACTATCCAAGAATTTCAAAAGTGGTACAGTAAGGAATTAGTTCCGAAAGCCGATTCCCAGGATTTTATCAATGTTCCGATCAGAAATATTCAAGGGGAATATATGGTTTTACGTCCGGCTAGTATCGTTGCTATTCGCGTGGAACCCGTCTTTTTTGGCAGTGTGGAAAGAATGTAATTTGTCGTTATCCCTAAAAAAGATTGTTAGATAGGGAGAATTTTAGAGATTATTGATAATTCTCTCAATGTCAGCTTGAATTTGATTACTGACTTTGCCTTGCCAGCGTTCTTTTAATTCCCTTAATCCCACTTCTGCGTATTGACAGATCTTATCTAAAACTTCTTTGCCATCGCTGGGTTGAGGATAGGAATTCTTTTTACAGATAATATAAATTCCTGCGGTTAAAGCTAAAATAACTTCTGGCTCGATTTGGCTAATAGTAATTAAATCCTGTCGATTGCTCAAAGTGGTTCCGTAGATACTGAAGTCTTGTTTAATGGCAAAAGCAGCGGCGAATAAATAAGCATCTACCATGCGCTCAAAAGTTTTATTATCTTTTAGTACCTGTAGATAATTTCTGGAAGTTTCTGAGGCATAAATCTTCAAACTGGAATCGATTCTCTGCATTAGTAACTCTCCATCACTTCAATCACGGAAGCATCTTCATCGGCAGCCAAACGGTGTATTTTAAAAATATCAGTAGTGTGGGGAAGCAAGAGATTTAAAAGTGGATCGGGAAGATCGCGATCCGTGGCTAAAATAATCACTTGGGAGTTTAAATTAGGGAGAGAGTTAATAATATTTTTTTGATGTTCTTTGTCTAAATGTCCAAAAGGTGTATCCATAATTAGGGGGACACAGGTATCAGTTATTTGATTTAAACCGGTGATAAAAGCAAAGGCTAAAGCTTCCTTTTCTCCCGCACTTAAGACATCGGGATGTAATAATTTTCCTGTGATGGTACGGATTCCTAAAGTGTATTCGGGAGTGATTTCTACTCCTGTATATTCTTCTGGTTTATTGGTTACTTGTAAATAGCGATCGCTGGTTACTTGATTAATCATTTTTTGGGAATTATCGATATGCCATTCGATTAATTCGTTAGTGGCATTTTTTAAACCTCTGGCCATTTTAACCTGATTAGATAACATCAATGTGGTTTTATTTTCACTAGCTAAAATTTCCACTTCTTTGCGTAAATCTTCTAATTGCTTTTCTTTGATTTCAATTTCCTTTTGCAAGCGTTCGATCCTTTCTTGGATAACCTTAACTTTTTGTTCCGATTCGCCAACTTTTCGCCAAATCTCATTAGTTGATTCTTGATTGGTTCCCGTGGTTTCCTGTTTTAGCTGTTTAATATGTTGATTAATTTCTTCGATTTCTTCTTCTAAAAGATATCTTTGTAAAAGCAATTGACTATAATTGCTAAATTTGGCATTATTTCGGATAATTCCCTGTAAATCAATTCTGATTAGGTCTTTTCCTATTCTGGTGGCGTTGTCCACTTCTAAGGACTCTAGTTCGGCAATTTGTTGCAGGATAAAGTCACGAGAATTTTTATCTAAACAACGACCACATAAACAACTTTCATCGTCAAGTATTGCTTTTAAAATTGCTGTAGAATTAGTTTTATAAGTGCTTTTTAAGCTAGTAACTTGCAAATCATCGGCCATTTCCTGCACAAAGTTAATCAGCAAAGGTATCGAAGCTTTTTTTAACCAAGAATCAATAGACTTTTGTAGGTTATTTAACTGAGTTTGTAAACCGATATGCTTTTTCTCTAAGTTATGAATTTCCTCTAATTTTTCTCGTAAGCTTTCAATCTGAGCGGCTTTTTCTTGAGCATCCTGATGGATGATTATAGCATCTTTTTCGTTATTTTTGGCATTTTTAATCTGACCTTTTTTAAGATCAATGTCTTCTTCTAATTCTCGCAATTCTTGCATCTTATCTTTAAAAGTTTGACTGGTTCCCTTGGCTTTATCTAAACGGTTTTCTAATTCTTGTAAGGCTTTTTCTGTATCATCACGCAGATTTCTTAATTCAGGGATACCCAAAACTTTTTCAATTGCTTCTTTTGCTTCTTTAGTTTGAGTTATCTGGGTATATTGTTCGATTTTTAAGCCATCAAAACAGAAAAAATCTCGAATAGATTTAGGAAGCAATGCTTCGATATATTCCCTAGAGTTACTTCTCATGGTTCCATCTTCATAAAATAATGCTTCCTCTACGCTGGGATAAAAAGTGCTGCCATTAACTTTTAGTTTCGCTGTGCGACTGATAAAGTAATTTTTATCGTTTTTAGTAAAATTTAATTCTACCCGCATTTCTCTTACTGATGATGAATCATCCTTACCTCGATAAAAATAGGTTTTCAGAGTCTCTTTAGATACAATATCTCCCCCATAGAGACACCATAAAATCGCCGTCATCAGAGAAGTTTTACCGTGGCCATTATTACCGAAGATGATCTGAATTTTTCTGTCGGGATGCAGGTTAAAAGTAATATTTTGACTGGGATAACATTTCCAATTAGTTAAGCGAATTTGTTTCAGTCTCAAAGTCATAGAGTTTATTTATTGTGAGGAGTCGGTATATTTTTCGATAAGTTCGACAATTTTAGGTGATAGCCGCCGATTTTGTAGAGTAATTTTTTCTACTTCTAAAGCCATGGCTTCCTTGAGCAGTTGGGGAGGTATCTCATATTTTTGTGCCAGTTCTTTAATTTTAGCAGTTATGTCCATGGATTTTCTGGGGGTTGGGGAGTGGGTATTGTCAAGTCTTAATGCTTATTTGCCAAGAGATACCTTGATGAGGATAAATTTTATAACAGATCTGAGTAGGTAAGGCCATAGTAACTTAATTCTTGGACTAATCTGTTGATAACTGTAGCTTGATTGCTGGCTGCCCGGGCAAAATCAATAACTCTTTTGATCTCCGATGCGATTAATTTTACCTCACCATCGCCCCAAGGAGGAACCACCAAGACATCGATTAAAATCGCTTTCTTCTTGGCCACGGCTGCCCGGAGAATTCTGCCGCGACGTTGAATAAATTGACGAGGAGAAGCATCGGCAGCGAGGATAATTCCCTGACTGACTTGTGGGATATCAACTCCCTCATCGAGACATTTTACCGCCACTAATGCGTCAAGATTTCCCGAAGATAACTGTGATAATAACATAACTCGATCGCTGTCTAAGGAACTATAGCGAGCGACTCTTTTTCCCTGACGCGCCAATCGGGTACTAATAGCAGTTGCTTGGGCAATATCGGCACAATAAATTAATGTTTGTTCTAAGGTGTGTTCAGCCAGAATACGATCAATTATAGTTAATTTTGCCCCCGCTGCTTTAATTAATTGCGCCCGTTGAATTAATAAACAATTCACGGCTTTACTGTCTTCTTGGCTAAATAAGCGAGCAATTTTTGCAGTTAACTGACGATATTTTTCCTGTTCTTCTTCTGCGAGATAGGTGACATAAACGTGATAATCGTACTCGCACAAAATCCCCTGCTGAATAGCTAACTCTAACCCGTATTCATAGACGATTCCCCCAAAATAATCTAAAACTTTTTCCGTACCGAGTTCATCGTAGGCACGCAAAGGAGTTGCTGATAAACCCAAACGATAACTAAAATCATCGCGTAAAAGACGCTGATAAACTCCCGCACCAGTAGCGTGAACTTCATCGGCAATTAATAAAGATTCTTTTGGCAAACCTCCCGCATCGGTAATTAAATCACTAACGGTATTTTTAGCTAACTCTCCATAGGTTCCCACCACAATTACAGGATATCTCTGAGAGGGCAATTCTTGATGATTAATTAACCGTAATTTGCGAAATAAAACCTCACGCCAAGCACGAGAATTACCCATCGCTACCACAGGAAAAGCATAGGTAGTTCGACAGTTTAATTCTTTCACCCACTGCTGGACTAATTCTTTAGTAGGTACACCGATAACAATTAATTCTAACCTTGATAAACCACTAGCGGCAGCTAGGGCTGTAATCGTTTTTCCCGCCCCTGTTGCCATGGCGAGTATCCCCTGATATTTGGCTTGTTTCCATGCACTTATTGCCTCAATTTGACGGGGCTGTGGTCTTATTTTTAGGGGAGAGGATAACTGATATTGGCTGGTATCGGCGGCAACTTTAAAAGTTTTTTTGCTACTGCTATCGGGTTCGGTAGTGGGTGGAAAATCAGGACGAAATTTTAAGAGAGATTGGGCTGCTGCTGCGGGAAAATCCCAAATATCTAGATGGGGAGTTTGATTGTGCCAGAGTTTTTCAAAATTATCAATTTTTCTCTGGACTCTTAACTGTTCCTGAGATTGCCAAGAGCGAAAAATATCGATACACTCGAAATTATCCTGTAAACTGCTGTGACTTTCATTCGCAGAACCAGTAAAAGCGATCACATTTTCAAAAGCATCAATAAATAGGCCTAACTTTTCATGGTATAAGCCAAAATTAGCTAAGTTTTTCGGGATGGCTAATTTAATTTCTAAGACTCCCTGACTTAATAACCAAGCTAAACAAGCAAAACGATTTTTAGTAATTTCGTCTAAGTCAATTTCTAGAACTGATAATAAAGATTTATTAATCACTTCTTCCCTTTGCTTTAATCCCTGGCTAATGGCCTCGATATCTTCTTTCGAGAGATAGGGAGAAGCAATTAAACGCATTTTTCCACCTCCGCGAATTAAAGCGGTTAATCCTTTGGCTAGAGAGACAAGGGAAGAACTAGAAAAAAAGCCGACTGCTCGACAATAGAGGGTAGATTGTGCTAAACAAGGTAGATAAAAATCGGCAATGAGATTATGGCGATCACTACGGTATTCTTCTAATAAGTCTAATTGTTGTAGTGGCAATTTAAATTCCTCCTCGATCTCGTTTTAAATCATAAATAACTTTTTCATAACACCAGCTTTTACTGCGTTGGGGATTTCTCAATCTAATATTTAAAAGCAATCGAGTCGCTAAAGCTTTATCTCCATTCACGAGGGTTAAAAGTTCTCTTTCTAAGTAGAAAAACTGATGCTGACTGATTGGCAAATTTTGACGATTATTTTTAGAAGTAGCTCTTTTCGGTTCACTGGGGGATAAAGATACGGTATCGACTAACCACCAGATAGCTACAGCTAACCCCAACAACAGCACCCCCATAAAAGAGTATAAAACGATGCCTAGTAAATTCATTAATCAATTCCCGTGTTTGTTAATGATCAAGGTTTTAGGCTAATCTACCCTATACAAAAACACCATAAAAGCTAAAATAGATAGCTGACAGTGATTCTGAACACAATAGTAATATAGACTAAACCGCCTTGTATTATCGTCTTCTTCTTGATTTTAATACCCTAGAAAACGGGTTAATTGCCTTAACACCCGAACAAAGTCATTATCTTAAAAAAGTTGTTCGTTTAAAATCCCATGACCGTTTTATTGCCCTAAATGGACAAGGACAAGCTTGGTTAGCGGAAATAATTGATAATTCGGCCTATCTTTTAGAAGCGATAAACGAAACTACCGAACTACCAGTACAAGTGAATTTAATGGTAGCAATTCCCAAAAATGGCTTTGATGATATCGTTCGCGCTGCCACCGAATTAGGAGTTTATCGGATTATTCCCCTGCTGACAGAACGCGGTTTAGTTAATCCTAGTCCTCAAAAAATCGACCGTTGGCGAAAAATTGCCCGGGAAGCTGTAGAACAATCAGAAAGACAGATTATTCCCATTATCGAAGAACCACAACCATTTTTAGCCATCCTTAACCGGGGAGCTAACCCACAGACAACTTGTTATATTGGTGTTACGCGTAGAACAGTGGCCCCGCTACTTTCTCAATTGCAAACATCAACCGAGATAACCATGGCCATCGGACCGGAAGGGGGATGGACGGAGGCAGAAATAGAACAAGCGATCACTGCTGATTTTCTGCCTGTATCACTGGGAAAACGCATTTTTAGAACAATTACCGCTCCCTTAGTGGCTCTCGCTATCATTAACGCCTATTTAGACAGCTAATTGACTAGAGTTTCTATGACCAAGACCAGCAATCGAGATAACTGGAATCATTTCGCTTCTTACCTAAAGCAAGAACTAGCAGCAGTTACCCTGTGGTCAGATTTTCCCTTTTTTGCCGAAACCACCCTGGTCAATCCCCATTAAAGACACCTACTGGGACACCGCCTTGCAACTCTATAGCACCCTTATCTTCCTCGAAAAAACTCCCCCTACCGCAACTTTATGACCCCTAGTAGCCCTTCTAACCCCTCTTTTGACTGGTTTAACCCCTCGCCCCAGCAAGACAGCGATTTACTGGCACAAATCGGCTTTATCCCCGGTTTCAAAGAATTTCTGACCCTGCGACAGGTTCACGCCTTGGAACACGCCACCGTCTGGGTATTGAGCGAAATGGCTGCCCGTCGTCAATCGCCTTTTGACCATTCCCAAGCGGATAACGAGGCCCTGGGGGGACTCTCCACCGATAGGGGTTTTTATCTCTACGGACAGGTTAATACAAATGAACTGCAAATTGCGGCCAAACAGGCGCTCCATCGTCTCAAAAATGGCGAGGGGCAATTGGCATTACATCCGCGTTGTGGCACCAATTTATCGGTAACTTTAGCCTTAACCGCCGGCTTAGTCTTAGGAACTCATCTTATCTTCCCCAGAGGTCTGATTTCTCAGTTATTAGGCTTAGGTTTAGCCACTGCCGCCGCTTTTCAAATCGGGCCGGATGTGGGAATGTCGGCCCAAAAATACCTGACTACGGCCATTCCTTTTAACTTAACAATCGTTAACATTGCACCAAAGGCAGACCTATGGGGACGTTCGGGGCATTTTGTCCAAACAGAGTGGCAAGATTTGCAATAAAACTTAAAGTAAAAACCCTTTCGGCAAACTCGCTCTGATTGTAACCTGTTAACTAAACCCTTAAAAAAAAACAACAGCTATGCCTGGAATCGAACGCGGAGCCGAAGTTAGAGTCAAACGGAAAGAGTCTTACTGGTACAACGATGTAGGAACCGTAGCCAGTGTTGATAAAAGTGGTATCCTCTATCCCGTTATCGTCCGTTTTAATACTGTTAACTACCACGGTTTTAGTGGTAGCGCCGGTGGACTGAATACCAATAACTTCGCTGAAAGTGAATTGGAACTCGTTAAGGCTGCCCCCGCTAAGAAATAAAGCTGACTAAAATTCAGCCTATCATCACCGACTGACTGACAGGAATTCTCTCTTGTTGGTCGGTTTTTTTTATAGTTATCAGTAATCAGTTATCAGTTAAGTAGTCGTGCAAAATAAATTTCCTAGTGAAGAAAGGCAAAAGGCAACAGGCAACAGGCAAAAGCTTTATCGAAATGTGTAATTAATTTTGCTTAGGTAGTTATCAGTAATCAGTTCACTGTTTACTGTTTACTGATATTACATTTTGGGCGCATCGCTTGCGCGCCAACCATATAAAAACTGACTAACAAATTATCTAAAAGTCGCTTGAACCTTTAGCCAACAAGAGTTAATTAGTTTAATTATCCTAGATAAGTTTTTAAATACTTGACAAAATATATCAAATAATTTATAATGTTAGATAACCAAAAATTATGATAATGTGCTATCAACATAATCGGTTTTGAGGTGTTTGAAAAATAGTTTTTCGGTAATCAAATCTGGAATTTATGAGCATTTTAGAACTGATAGAAAAAAGACTAGAAGAAAACTTTGCCCTCCACGAACAATACCTAAACCCCCAGATGGTTAGGGTACTAAAAACGATCGGCTATGATCGCCACTACGTTAAAGCTCAAGGTCCGTACCTATTCGACAATCACGGGGAAAAGTATCTGGACTTACTGAGTGGTTTTGGTGTTTTCGCTCTCGGACGCAATCACCCCAAGATCGTGCAAGCTTTACAAGAGGTATTGACGGCAGCATTGCCCAATTTAGTCCAATTGGATGCTTCTATCCTAGCGGGATTGCTGGCGGAACGGTTAGCAGCGATTGCACCTCCCGGATTAGAACGAGTTTTCTTTGCTAATTCCGGCACAGAAACCGTCGAGGCTGCCATTAAATTCAGCCGCTACGCCACCGGACGCAGCAAAATTGTTTACTGTCAGGGAGGCTACCACGGGTTAACCATGGGTTCCCTTTCCGCCACCGGCGATCCCCATTATCGCCAGGGATTTGGGCCTTTTGTCGCCGATTTTGAGGAAATTCCCTTCGGCGATCTGGCTGCGCTCGAAAAAGCTCTAATTAACCAAGAAGTAGCGGCTTTTATTACCGAACCGATCCAAGGTCACGGGGTGAGAATTCCCGAACCGAACTATCTCCCCGCGGCGGCTGCCCTTTGTCGTCGTTACGGCACTCTTTTTGTGGCCGATGAAGTGCAGACTGGTTTAGGCCGGACTGGCAAAATTTGGGCAGTGGAACATTGGGGGGTAGAACCGGACATTTTATGTGTTGCCAAGGCTCTTTCGGGTGGTTTTGTGCCAGTGGGAGCGGTTCTCTGTCGTCGCTGGATCTTCGATCGAGTATTCGATCGCATGGATCGTTCTGTGGTTCACGGTAGCACTTTTGGTAAAAATAATCTGGCCATGGCCGCCGGTATTGCCACTTTACAGGTGATTGAAGAGGAAAAATTAGTCGAGCGATCGGCCGTAATCGGTCAACAAATTATCGCAGAACTACAGCCGCTCGTAGATCAGTACGAATGTTTGCAGGAAGTGCGGGGATTGGGTATGATGATCGCCTTGGAATTTGCCGAGCCGAGCAGTTGGTCACTAAAAGCCGCCTGGAAAATGCTAGAAACCGCCAATAAAGGGCTATTTTCCCAGTTAATCGTCGTTCCCCTCTTTACCCGCCACCAAATCCTCTCCCAGGTTTCCGGCCACGGCATGAATATCATTAAGTTTATCCCCCCCCTCACCCTCTCCGACGAGGATTGCCGTTGGCTTGTTGCCGCCGTTAAAGATGTGGTCGCTGATGCACACCGCCTCCCTGGGGCCGCTTGGGAATTCGGCAAAACCTTGGCCAGCCAAGCTATACGCCAAAAAACCGCCAAAAAATAGGTTAATATGTCCAGTTTGTTTCATCCCCTCTGCGGTAGTAACCTTAGCACTCTCCTTCGTTTGTTTTTGACCAATGGCGGCATTGATCGCCCCAATTTGGCCCCAGCAACCCTGGCGCTGGCAGTTACCCTAGCGCGACTGCCTTTTTCTACCCTAGAACGGATTTTAATGACAGGGTTTTATGAGCGCCGCGTGGAGGTAAAAGCACCCATTTTTATTGTCGGCTATTGGCGCAGCGGCACGACCCATCTGCACAATTTACTCGGTCAATCGGAGCATTTTGGCTATATTTCGCCCCTAGCGGTGGGATTACCCTGGGATATCCTCGGTATCGTCCGCTTATTTCAACCGCTGCTAGAATTGGCCCTACCTAGCGATCGCCATGTGGATAACGTCGCCGTTACTCCCGATTCACCCCAAGAAGACTCGATCGCCCTGGCCAGCATGATCCCCCTTTCCTACTACCATGGTTTATACTTTCCCCAACGTTTTCAGTACCATTTCGATCGAGGGGTTTTTTTTCAGGGCTGCAGCGAGAAAGAAATTGCCAATTGGCAACGTTGGCATACTCATCTATTAAAAAAAGTTTCCATCCATCAAAAAGGCAAACAATTACTACTTAAAAACCCCGTTTATACGGCACACATCGCCAGATTGCGAGCTATCTGGCCCGATGCTAAATTTATTCATATCTACCGCAATCCCTATCTAGTTTTTCCCTCAACCCGCCACTTTTTTACCCGCATCCTACCAGAACTAGCACTACAATCCTACGATAATTTATCTATTGATGTCATCGAGCAAGCGATTCTGAAAAGTTATCCCCTAATGCTCAATTCTCTCCTGCGAGATAGTGCCGATTTACCCGCCGATAGTTTTGTAGAAATTCGTTTTGAAGATTTAGAAAAAGACCCCCTAGCGCAAATCGAGAAAATCTACGATCAACTGCAACTTCCCGACTTAAAAATATCTATGCCTCGCTTTGAGAAATATATCAGCAGTCTGCAAGGATATAAAAAAAATAATTATCCCCCAGATGCAAAAGCGATCGAATTAGTCGAATCTCATTGGCTACCATTTATTCAACGTTGGAACTATTTTTAGTTATCAGTTATCAGTTATCAGTTATTAGTCATCAGTTATCAGTTATCAGTTATCAGTCACAATTCACAATTCACAATTCACAATTCATAATTCATAATTCATAATTCATAATTCACAATTCACAATTCACAATTCATAATTCATAATTCATAATTCATAATTCATAATTCATAATTTAATATGAAATATCTTAAATTTATCTTTCTGGGTTTAGGTTTTGTTTTACTAGGGGTAATTTTACGTCAAACCAATCTGCAAGAAGTTTGGCAACAAATCACCCTAGTCGGTTGGTGGGGAATGACAGTAGTAATTATTTTTTATTTCCTAGAATTCCTCACCGATGTTTTTACTTGGCAACTAACTTTTAAAAGTATTCCTATCCAACCTCGATGGACAATTCGCCTATTATTAATTTACATGGTAGGGGCAGCCTTTAATCGGGTGACTCCCTTCGCTTCTTTGGGAGGAGAAGGTTTTAAAGCAGTGATGTTGAAAACTCACTATCAGATTAGCTATAAAGAAACCAGTGCCTCGATCATTCTGACAAAAACGTTAAATACTGCTTCCCTTGTCTTCTTTGCAATTATCGGGTTTTTTCTGCTCCTAGCTTCCCCAAAATTTTCTAATTCTTTTAAAACTTTGACTGGATTAAGTCTAGCTATATTCTCCAGTTGTATCCTGATATTTTTCTTGATTCAGCGATTCCGTTTATCCTCCCGAATAGTTAATCGATTAGGTCATTCTTTTTTAGGCGATCGCCTAGCTAAACCTTTAGAAAATCTTCGCAGTGTCGATGATCGTTTAGGGGAATTTTACCGGAATCTGCCCCTATTTAGAAATGGCTTGATTGTCGGTTTTCTCAATTGGCCCCTCGGAGTTTTAGAAATCTATGTTTTAATGCAGTTTCTCCAACATCCGATCAGTTTTGCCGATGCTTGGTTATTCGATTCTGTTGCCCAATTGGTGCGCGCTGGAACCTTTTTTATTCCCGCTAATATCGGTACTTTAGAAGGTTCTTTAGTGCTGCTGGGTGCTTCCTTAACTGGTAGTCTAGAATTAGGTTTAGCGATTTCTGTAATTCGCCGGGTTAAAGATATTCTCTGGATTATCTTAGGTTTATTGATCTGGTGGCTATTTTCCCTAAGACCGACTTTACCCGATCGCTCTTCAAAATAATCTCCATCAGTCAACTCCCGGCTCTTCTAGGTTCTCTGTGATAAGTTTAACTTACATAGGATCGATCGATCTTTGTGTCCTCTGTGTCTCTGTGGTTCCTTCCACTCCCTCGCCAGCGGTACTGTATCTTAGAATACATTTTACCCACCAAATCCAAGAGAGCCAACTCCCGATTATTCATCCTGTAATTTTTCGCGTACATTGCGAACAATCCGCGATAATTCAGTCTTTTCATCGACGCTAATTTTAGTCGGAGAACCACTAATAATCCGCTCGTAATTGCGGAAAGAATCCTTGATATCCGCCCCATCCTGACTGATAGTATATTCACGAATCCCTTTATCGTGCCAAGAACCGCGCATCTTAAAGACGTTAATCGCTCGCGACATTTCGCCACGAATTTCCACATACTGCAACATTAAAATCGTGTCGGTAATCGTAGAAATATGGGATTCGGTGATCGAGTGCGCTCCCATAAATTGGTCGGTGGTATTGGTGAAAAATCCCGTAATTTCCTCCTGTTTGGCGTATCCTGTCACCCCGATCACAAATTGCCGAAAAGCATTATTTGTCACCCCCCGCGCGAGTGCCGATAGAGAATCGATGGCAATACGGGAGGGTTTAAATTCCGAGATTTCCGACTTAATCATCTGTAAATGGTCTTCTAATCCCGCCGATTCGGGGTAAGAACACAATAATTTTAATAATCCCTTGCGTTCCATCTCCTCAAAATCGATCCCCCAAGAAGAAGCATTTCGGGACAATTGGGCGCGAGATTCTTCATAAGCGAACAAAATCGCCCGCTCACCGCGCCGACAGCCTTCTTCTAGAAATTTACTGACTAAGAGAGTTTTACCCGTACCTGTTGCTCCTGTGGCCAAAATAATCGAATCCTTGAAAAAACCGCCCCCACACATATCATCGAGGGTTTTTACTCCCGAAGAAATGCGGACATTAGAAGAGCGCTGAGTTAAACGCATGGCTCCGAGGGGGAAGATATTAATGCCATCATTGGTGATAGTAAAGGGATATTCCCCCTTCATGTGGGTTGTTCCCCGTAATTTGAGGATTTCCGCGGTTCTGCGTCGCCTTTCTCCCTCTAGCACGTTCCGCATAATTACCACATTATCAGAGACAAATTCCTCTACACCAAAACGCGCCACCGCTCCGTATTCTTCGATACGTTCCGTGGTCATAATTGAAGTCACTCCTAATAATTTTAACCTGGCGACGAGCCGAAAAATTTCCCGCCGCACCACTGACACCGCTTCGTACTGCTGAAAAACGGCAGTTACAGAGTCAATTGATACCAGTTTGGCTTTATATTTGGTAATTGCGTATTGAATGCGCTCGATCAGGGCCGAAAGATCAAAACTACCCACCACCTCTTGACCTTCCGGATCCGGAGAAGCATCGAGAATAAATAACTTACCCTGGTCAATTAATTCTTCTAAATCCCAACCAAAACTATAGGCATTTTGGATAATATCGGTGGGAGATTCTTCAAAAGTAACAAACAGGCCCGGATAGTCAAAATACTTGATCCCGTGGTAGAGAAATTGCACAGCAAGCAGGGTTTTTCCCGTGCCAGAAGTGCCACTCACTAAGGTAGTTCGCCCCATGGGTAAACCACCGTGAGTGATCTCATCAAAGCCTTCAATTAGGGTTCTAATTTTGCGAACACCTTTCGGTTTAATCGGTGGATTTGGTTGGCTATTAGAGTTAGATTGAGTCATTATTTATCCAGCGAGTATTTAAAGAGTAGGATTTTTATCTAATTTTTCCACAGAAACATATCGGGACTGACTAGACACTTTACACTATCTCGATTGCCATTGACTCTTGACTTTCCCCTAGAGGTACTAGATTATGTCCCGATCATTTCTTCTTCAATAAATATAAACCGTCTAATCACCTATTGCCGAAGGCCTAGCTATCATTTTCTCGTTCGCGAATTTCCTCGTACAGTAAGTCTAACCCGATTAGAACCTTCTCTCGATCGGACAAATCACCGATAATTTTCCGCACTGGGGGAGGGAGGACTTTCGCAAGGGTAGGAGTGGCGAGAATCTTGTCTTCCTCCGCTAGTTGCGGGTTTTTCAGCACGTCAATCACCTTGAGCGCATAAACTCCCTGAAATTCCTCTTCTAGGATATTTTTCAGGGTTTTTAAGGCTCGCACGGAGTTGGGGGTGTTTCCGGCGACGTACAGTTTTAAAACATAGGTTTTTTTAAAGACGCTCATAGGTTAGGATTAAAGGGGCTGGGGATAGGAGTTCATCGCTATTTATTGGGGAGATTTTAATCTATTCCCAATGATAAATCATAAGGGATATCCTCGCGAGGTATGGAACGACGGTACATTTCCCCTAGATGAGCAAGGATATCAATGAGAGCGAGACGATAATCTAGGAGAATTTCCTCACTTCTGCCTTCCAATTTTAATTGTTGGGAAAATTCATCCATTAACTCCATGTGAATTTCCAGAATTTGCGACACCGAGAGATCGGTAAAAAAGACATTATTAACCAACTCATCGATCGCTTGATTAATCGGATAATCCTGTAGGAAGTAATTTAAAATAATCTCCCGATAATCTCTTCTTACTTCCCGCAGTAATTCGTTTTTTTCCTCCGGGGCAAGATTGCGATAGAATAGCTGCGGGTTGCGTTTGTAGTAAACACCTAAATAGCCGAGTCTTTCTTTTAATTTTTCCGCTAAACGGCGCTGTTGTAGGAGGAGAAAACTGTGATTATTGGCCACGGGATTTGGTTGGTTAACAATCGTGGTACGCTCGGAAAAAGAGCAATTAGGAGCTAAATGGAGAAATCTAGCGATCGCTTGGTCGATGACGGAGGTGATGCTGTCTAATTCGTTGACGGTAATTTGTAATTCGGCACTATGATAGAGACAGGTGGGAGAGTCATTCGTCTCGGCAGTGATGTTCTTGTCAGCGACAATGATCACTACTGGCAGTAAAATCCCCCCTTCGTAGAGTTGATTAAAAGTCGGCTGTAGGGAAGGATGAAAGACCACCAGCAAACAATCGATTTTTTCCTTGTGTACCTCGATATTAGCCAGTAATTCGCTAGAAGACGACCCTAGGGTTAGATTATAGCGTTCATTAGCCAATAAAGCCGTCAAAGAATTAACCAGCCCCGGGGGTGAACTCACTCCCGTCAAGGGTGGGTCCGTTGGGACAAAAGCATAAATAGTCAGTCTCGGAGGCAACGTTTTCTCACCCGCAAGGTAGATAGAAAATAACAAACTATAGGTTAGACTTTCTCTGTCGAGAAGACAACCCCCTCGCCATCAGATCGGCGAAGTTAAAGTTAACTTTGCTTTTTGGCAGTGGGTATTGTAGTTAATTGTAATCAATGGGGAGGCTGTCTAGATCAGCGAGCGTCATAATCAAGGTAGATTCAAGTTCTAGGACTACTAATAGTTTGGCCATCAGTTTGTTAATTATGCCCTAAAGTTACCGCCACCGCCCACCCAATTATACTAAATCCAGTTATCAAAGACTGATTATCTATTTCTCTTTTGCCTTTTGCATGAGTGCCTTTTGCCTGTCCCCATAAGTAGCCTATACTCAACGGATTTAGTATTATCCCCATGCCTAGCGTTACCCTCAGCCTCGATCACTTTAATCAATCCGTTACTACCTGTGAATTAATTGTTGACAGGGCAAGTCTTTGCGATTTAATTAATACGGGCAATCCAGAAGCGATCGTGGTGGTGGATGAGCGGTATTGTCCCCTAGGACTGATTGAGAGTCAAGCCCTGATTGCTTACCTCCTCTATCAACAACAGCACCCCGAAACCAGAAACCCCTCCTGCAACCGTCTCGATCTAAGCGGTTGGCTGCGCCCGATTATCCCTCTTAACTCGCGCATGGCCGTGAGTGAGTTTCTGACAACCCTGACGGGAGAAGCGATCGCCCTAGCCCCTATTTTAGTGGATGCTCAGGGCAAACTGTTAGGACGCTTAGACACGGGCAAACTTCTGCAATTTTGTCTCGGGCGATCGATTCTCGATGATCCCCCTCCGCAGCCCCGCATCAGCGATCGCATTTCCCCCCGCAGCGATCGTCCTCTGAAATTTCTGGAACAATTACCGCTGCCGCTGCTGCTCTACAGTCCAGAAGCGGGAATTTTATACCAAAATCAGGCTTGGTGTCAACAAATCGGGGCAGCTTTCCCCGCTAATATCGATAACTCTCCCTTTGCTTTAGTTAATGACCCCTTAACCCTCCCATCCCCCACCCCCCCCCTGTTCCCCCAGCGTCTAGAAACGGTGACATCGGGTTTAACTAAGACTTGGCGCCTGTTGTCCGTGCCGTTAAATTTAACGGATAATTATCCTTTGATCGAGAAAGCTTCAGGACTATGGTTACTGTTAGCCACCGATATCACCGAACAACAGCAATATTGTCAGGAATTAGCGGTTAAAAATGCCGATTTAGTCCATTTAAATCGTCTTAAGGATGAATTTCTCGCCTGTGTTAGCCATGAGTTTAAATCGCCCCTCACCGCCGTTATCGGTCTCTCCAGTCTGCTGCGGGAACAAAAAATTGGTGAACTTAACCCCCGACAGTCCAAATATGCCGATTTAATCTATCGCAGCGGTCGCCAGTTGATGGCTTTGGTCAATGATCTCCTCGATTTAACCCGCCTAGAGACAGGACAACTACAATTAACTTTATCTAGAGTCAAAATCGATCGCCTCTGTCAACGGGTTTACGATATCATCGTCGATAAGTATCCCCAACGTCTCGATCTCCCCAGCAGCTATCGTCTTGACATCGAATCCGGGTTAGATTATGTTCTGGCCGATGAAGCCCGTTTACAACAGATGTTAGTGCATTTGTTAGATAATGCGGTAAAATTCACCATTGATGGCGGTAATTTGGGCATTAAAGTTAATCGTTGGGAAAATTGGCTGGCTTTTACCGTCTGGGATACGGGAATCGGTATTCCAGAAGAATCCCAGCATCTGATTTTTCAGAAATTCCAACAGCTAGAAAGTCCTTTCACCCGTCAATTTGAGGGTGCGGGTTTAAGTTTAGTCCTCAGCCAAAAATTGGCACGCTGTCACGGCGGCGATCTATCCTTTGTCTCCAAGGCCCAGGAAGGTAGTGAATTTACTTTACTACTGCCGGTTCATCCCCAAGGTGCCGAGCAGGAGTCCGCTACTCCCCAGCGTCTGGTGTTGGTGGTGGAAGCTAATCCCCAAGTGATCGAACAGTTTGTCGATCGCTTGAGTGAATTGGGATTAAAAACCATTATCGCTCGTAGCGGCACTGAGGCGATCGAAAAAGCCCGTCAGTTAAAACCCCGTTGTGTTTTTCTCAATCCTAATCTACCCCTCTTGTCCGGTTGGGATGTGTTAACGCTGCTGAAATCCCATCCCCAAACCAAAGATATAAAAGTTATTGTCACCGCCGCCGATTCCGATCGCAACCGCAGTCAACAGCAAGGGGCCGATAGTTTTCTGGTTCCGCCGATCACATCGGCTGCGCTGCAAGCTTGCCTGAATCTGACCGTTTCCCCCGTTCCTAGCCGCAAACGGCGTACTGCTCCGACTCTGCTGCGTTTACACGGCCATTATGCCCCCAATTTCTCCGATTTATCTTCCTTTAGCTGGATTTGGAATAATCAATTAGTTCGGGAGAATTATCGTTTTATTGAGGCCGATAGTTGCGAACAGGCGGAACTTTTAGCTACTGTCTGGGAGGTGGACGCTATCTTAATCGATAGTTCGATCGCGGAAGATTTATACTCTTATCTGCAAACCTTGAGCGAGTCGGAAACCCTCGCTAATTTACCCCTAGTCACCCTTGATGTGGCTGTCACCGAGGTGGCTAATCAAATCCCCGGTTTAGTCGTTTTTCCCTGTTTGGCCCCCCCAACGGAAAACCGCATCGAACAGCTATTAAAGGTAATCGAGACTGCTGATCTGGCTTTTTCTCGCCACAAAGAACGGTAAAGGCAAGTCAGGCAAGTCTTGGGAGTACAAGCAATTTCTGCTGATTTAAGGCGCAAAGAAACCCCCATCCCATACAAATGGCTGATATTCTCATTGCATCAACAGCTATTAGCCATAATCTCATCGTCATTTCTGATGACTCAGAGCTGCTGATAGTTCAGAGATTAACCGTAGAAAATTGGCTGCGATGATGTAGGGAGATAAGCTGTTCATCATTGTAATCAAACCAATCTTATCCTAGGTTGGGTTTCGTTCCTCAACCCAATCTACAGATTACTAAAAATTGTTGATAAGTAACAATTTTAGTTATTCCAAATTGTTGCAAAATCAATAAATCTTGATCGCCTGTAATTAAAAAGTCAGCTTGACTATCTTTGGCTAAGGCTAAAAGGTAGTTATCTTTAGCGTCTCTACAGATATTAATTTTTGATTTAGTCTCAATACATAACCCAATTATGCTTAAAAGTTCAAGTAACTCTTGAACTTTACTTTTGGGAAAATACTTTTGTAATTTTGGTCTTTTGGTAACAAGGTTAATTTCATTAAGTAGCTGTGGAGAAAAAATCGGCACAAGAGTTTTTTCAATCAGTAGATATTTTAAACTAGCTAACTGTTTACCAATAAGAAAGCTAATCCAAAGGTTAGTATCAATAATAACTTTAATCGGTGGCTTGTTGTCCATAAATTTTAGCCCTAACTTCCTCCACTTCTTCGGTAATTGTCTCTAGGGAAAGCTCATCAGTTTTAAAGGTTTCTAAAAGTTGGGTTAATTTGTGATTTAAAGTTTCTTTTTCGAGTTCTTTACTGAGTTGTATTTTGTCACTTTCTGGGAGTTGTTTAACCAAATCTAAAATCTGGTCAAAGTTTAAGGTTAGTTGGTAAGTTTTTTGGTTCATTTTCTCAAATTATTGTTTATTGATAAAGCGAGGTATTAGGTATCAAGTGCCTGAAAAGCTGATGTTTACATGAGCAAACCCCCTAAAATTAGACTTGATAAAAAACCTGAGATCGTTATATTCTACAGGTGACAAGCTTTTAAACGAGAGAGCCACGCCCCACGCACCAATTATATCATTCATTCTGCCTGAATATCAAACAGGAACTAGAAACCTGTTACTAGGGAGAGATTGCTACGGGGGGATATTCGGCAGCAGTTAAATAATCATAATAAAAACCACTCCAGACACAGAGGACACAGTAGCGGCTCTTGTCGGGTGCGTTAGTAATAGCATAACGCACCCATTTTATTAAGATGGTGCGTTACGGCGCGATCATAGTTTAATTATTAACAAATCCCCTTTAAATACGCGCAAACACACACCCTACAAGCTCAATTTTTTCCAAAAAAATCGACCCGCCGCTAGGCGGGAAAAAGAGAAAAATTGAAAAAAGTAAAAAAGGGTAAAAAGGGAAAAAAAGGGGAAAAGGGTTACAGAGTCCTCCCAGCACTGCACACCACCCGAAAACCGTTGTTGACGGTGTCGTCGCTGTTGCGGCGGTAGTCGGGGTTGCGGTAAGCGGAACGGCAGTCATAAGGAAAGTTGAACCAAGAACCGCCCCGCAGTATTCGATCATCATTATCATTTGTCAGCCAAGCACTGCCATCCCTTGGTGCATTCTCATAGTTATAGTGCCAATTGTCTTCGCACCACTCCCAAACATTGCCACTCATGTCATAAAGCCCCCAAGCATTTGGCTTTTTCTGACCAACAGGATGAGTTGTATACTGAGAATTTCCGTCATACCAAGCATAATCTCCTAACTGATTAGCATCATCACCGAAATAAAAGCGAGTGGTTGTCCCTGCACGACAGGCATATTCCCATTCCGCTTCTGTGGGGAGGCGATAGGTTTTCCCGGTTATTTGACTCAATTTTTTACAAAAGGCTTGAGCATCGTTCCAATAAACCCGTTCTACCGGATTTTGCGGATTGTTTTTATAATTAGAGGGATTTGTTCCCATTACTGCTTGATATTGTGCCTGAGTCACCGGATATTTGCCAATCGCAAAACTGTTTACTTTAACTAGATGTTGAGGCTTTTCAGACTTGTCAGCATCGGGATCACTGTCAGGAGATCCCATGAGAAATTGACCTGCTGGTAAGCCTACCATCTCCAGTGTTACTCCCTTGGGTAGTTTCTCTGTAAATGGAGTTAGATTTATCGGTTGAGGACGAAATTGAGTAATAGACTGACATGAAGAAACAACACTAGCGACACTCCCGGCTGTAACTAACCCCAACTGTTTTAAAACTTTACGGCGCGACCATCTTTTTGACATTTTTTCAAGCCTCCTAAATTTTTGAAGTAGGTGAACTATGGGAATCTTAAGAATTAGTAAAGTGTAGGGTGGATTAGGCGGTTACAAATCCCGTCAAAAAAGCAAAATTAACAATCCGCCGTAACGCACCGATTATATGATTAATTGTACCTGAATATCAAACAGCAACTAGAAGCCTGTTCCCCGGCAGTGGGAGTTAGGAGTTGCTAACAGGGGGAACAGTGATGACAAAGCGGATAATAGTTCCGATAACTGCTGTTGACAAGATGGTGATTAATGCCCAAATTTTGGCTTTCTGGGAGCCTTTAATCTCTTTTAAATCACCTTGTAAGGTGTTGAATTCTCCCTGTAATGCCTTGAGGTCTCCCTTGACTTCGGCCTCAAATCTGACTTGAACAATCTTCATGTCTGTGACATCTTTCTGGAGCGCGTCTAGCTTCTGATTGGTCTCTTTAAGATTCTGATTAATCTGGTCTAGCATTTTTCCTAAATCGGTTTCGATGGTGAGGCCGCTCATGGGTTAGACTCCTAATTAATTGGTGCTGTTGTTTCTGACTTAGATTTCAGTGTTTGAACAAATTGTAAAACTTTTTGTTGCTTTTCTGGTGTCAGTTCTCGCCATTGTTCAAGTATTTCTTCTTCTTTACCCATAAATACCTCGCTCTTGAATTATGAATTGTTTGGTTTTGAGCAAGGCTCATTAATAAAAACCACTCCAGACACAGAGGAAACAAAGATCATATCATTTTGGGTTTGCGGTGGACGTTGTAGAATAGAGAAAACCTAATGCGCTGATAGATGCTATGCCCTCTCCTGCTATTACCACGATCATCAAGATGGTTGAGTCTCTGCCTGATGAGCTTCAAGAGCAGTTAGTAGAGTATGTTCGAGCTTATATTGCAGAAATTGAAGAAGAAAAACGATGGGATCAGTCGTTTAAACAGACGAAGAATAATCTAGTCGCAGCAGCACGGAAAGCCAAAGAAGAGATTGCAGCAGGCTTGTCCACGCCGATGGATTATGAGCAGCTATGAAGTCCGCGACATTGCCCTCATTTTGGCAGAAGTATCGCGACTTGAAACCAGCAGTCAAAGCCGGAGCCAGGAAAGCATATCGGTTATGGGTAGAGAATCCGTTTCATCCGTCGTTAAATTTTAAGTGTATTGACAGCGACGAAGATATTTGGTCAGTGCGTGTAACGAAGAGTCATCGAGCTTTGGGAGTGCTGTCAGGGGATACAGTGACCTGGTTTTGGATTGGCGATCATGATGAGTACGAAAAGTTTTATTCGTAAAACACAGGAACTACAAGCCTATTCCACTGGAACTTTAAAAACCCCCTTGCCACTCTCCTATACTTTTTAAACAGGATTTAGTATCACTCCCTCATAATGACATTCGATAAACTAGATGGCATAGCGACTTTTTTCGGAAGTATCAAAGCGAGCAAGCGTAATTTTTTTGGCGAGGATAGAAGTTTTTCGAGGCAAAAAAACAGAACGTTGCCGGAAATATTCGCCAAAATATTGACGGTAGAGAGGACAACTCACTCGGCAAAACTTACCTTGTCGGTGAATTAGTCCGAGACTTTCTAGGTGAAAAGCTGCCATTAAATCAATTTCTATGTCTTTTTCCGCCATCACCACCTTAGCAAAGATAGCCGCTAAATTGCCCTTTAAGTATTGCAGATGCCAAAGTAAACGTTTAAGATGGCCAGCAAAAATATTATTTTCCTCGCCGATAGAAGTAGCCAAAATGCTTTCTAGGCTACAATTACCCCGAGCAAGATGATAGCAAGCAAGACGAATTAAATAGGGATTACCCCCTAGAAATATCCGTAATTTTTCGCAGTCAAAATTCTGATCTAATCCCTGTCTTTGACTTAATTCTCGTACTTGTGCGCTGGTAAAATTAGGCAATTCGATCGGTAAACCAAGACTAAAAGGAGATCGATAGGTATCTGAGGTTTTATCAAGCTCCTGTGCATGGGAATAGGCGACAATTAAACGTAATTTTTGCCAGAGAGGTTTGTTTTTGCCTTCCTCGTGCCAGAGGTGCAGAATACTAAAAAATTCTTCCCTTAGCTGTGGATAGGGTAAAAGATATTCAAGATCATCAAAGGCAAGCACTAAAGGGCGATCGAGATGGGAGAGAATATGCTTTTCTAGATAGATTTTACAGTTAATTTTACCCCCCAAGAAGTCATCCCAATCCTGTGGGAGATGATTTTCTAAATCTAACTGGCGACTAATACTAACGCAAAGCCAACGCAGCCATTGATTTAAATCTTGAAAAATTGAGCTTTCTGCTAACCGAAAACTGAAATAAAGTGTATGGTATTGCTGTTGTTGAGCATAATTAATAATTCTGGTTATCAGGGAAGTTTTTCCCATTTTTCTGGCCGCATTAATCCGGATCAGACTACCCCCGCGCAAGATCTCTTGATAACAAGTCTGTTCCAGATTGTTTCTGTTAATATAAAAGGGGGAATTGAGGGGGACTTGTCCCTCTGGTAACTCAGGCAATAGTTGAGGATTAATAGTATCAGTTTCTGGTAAGTTAGGACGATAATAATCGCTATTTTCTAAAGTTAAATTAAAAGCTTGAAAACAATGTTTTAGGGTTTGTTTATCCACTCCCGATTCACAAGCAAATACCTTCATCAAAGTATCTACCCCTAAAAGAATTTTCTCGCTGAGGACTTCTAGGGTGAAACGATGACCACAATTATCCCGATATTCCGCTTCTTGTTTAGCAGTAAGTAATTTTTCTAGTCCCGTGGGGGTGAGGATAATCCCGCGTCTGCGGCGCTGTTTTTCTGGTTTTTTCATGATAGTTTTTCCCTGTCCTGAACTCAAACTCTACACCCCTAGAGGTTTTGAGTTTCCTATAGACTTCTCCTCAACAGGGAAACAATCGATTCCGTAATTTTTGCCGACATTCCGCACATCTTCATATACTTGTATATATTTTTACATTCCCCAAGATGTTTTAACGAAAAACCTTCATTGTAGAAACTACTATTAAGAACATTTTCAATAATTGATTTTTTCTGATAAAAAAGTTTACAATCCTTTACATTGACAGAAATCGATGATTGTAGCTATAATCCTTACTGGCAAAGGGTTGTAAGCAATATTTGGGTAAAATCATTAATTGAATGTTAAGAAGTGCGGAAAGTGGGTCACTGGTTTAGCGATGGAGAGGATCGGGACAATAACCAGACCACTTATTTTCTTCCCCGTCTAAGTTATTTCTGGGATAGGGGTAAATCTTAGCCTACTTGCTGACGATAGCTATTCATTTCTAGGCTATCTTCCCCATAAAGATCCTCAATGTGTTCATGACAACAATCGATCGCAAATTGATCGAATTCTCCTGGTTCAATTTGATACATTTTGGCAAAAATATCGGGTTGAACACGACAAAATTCTGGTCTCTGGTCATAAATGGTACAGAGACGGGTTTGGCGATCAAAGTGTATACACCAACCTTCTTCCCCCACCATGCTGAGATATTGACTTAATTGTGCGGGAGTCAGATATTCTTCTAAGTCAGGACGCTCATCGGGATTTAGTTGACAACAAGCTCCACAATTTTTAATACATTTCCAATTGGCCATATAACCGCTGTGCCGCGATGAATTAATCCTAGTACCTACTGACTAGCTTACTAGCAAATAGTCCCTATTTCCCGTTCCAGCAGCAATTACCCTCAATAGTTTTAATCTAAACCGGCGATCAGGAGTGAGAGCTTGACTAGGCAAGGATCGAATAAAATGGGCGTTGTAAGGGTCGAACTTACGGCATCCTGCTTGTAAGGCAGGCGCTCTACCACTGAGCTAAACGCCCGAATTAATTTCGTACTTTCTCAGTATAACATATATTTTCAAAAAAGTATATTATTTTTTTGAGCGAGTTAATTTTTTTCCGATGCCCTCTGGTCGAACTCACGATCGCATTACCCTAATTCTGTTGCCACCGATTGCGGGGGCGAGTTTTTTGGTCAGTGGCAGTGGTAAATTAACCCTATTACTGTTGGCCAGTTATTTGTTTAGCGGATTTCTGTTTGGACCGGATCTTGACATCCACTCGGTACAATACAAACGTTGGGGTTATCTGCGCTGGTTGTGGCTACCCTATCGTTCCATGATCCGTCATCGCGGTTGGTTATCCCACGGTTTATTGATCGGCACGGTCTTCCGATTATTTTATCTGGGTAGTTTTCTTTTACTAGCGGCGATCGTCATCATTCCGATCCTGCAAAGTTTTTGGGGTATAGACTGGGATTGGCGACTGTGGCCGCAGCAAGCGATCGCATTATGGCATCACCATCCCCAGGTAGCGATCGCTATTTTCCTTGGTTTAGAATTAGGGGCGATGAGTCATAGTTGTAGTGATTGGATCGGATCGGCCTACAAACGTTCTCGAAAAGTGGCTCAAAAACCGGTAAAAAAGAAAAAACGTTAATAGTCCGCGTCCACAATTTCTAATTAGGGTTTGCGGCAAAAAGTTGTTCGTGGGGGCAGGGTGTGGGGTGTGGGGTGTAGGGTGTAGGGTTTTAGCGATTTTGAGGGGGTCAATTACCTAATTTTCAGGGAAAAAGTCCAGGGATTTTCCCGCCGATCACTCCCATATCTGGTACTTTTTGATTGACAAAAAGTCTAAAAGTCTTACCCAACAAGGTTTTTAGATTTATTCAGCAAACCCTAATCGGCCTTACTTTGATATTCTTGCCAAGTTTTCGGACTGATAAAGAGAGTTCCTTTTTCTTGCTTGTCGGGAAACTGGATATAATTTTTCTCTAAATAATCCTTGAGTTTTGGTGATTGCAGAAATTGCTTTTCAAATCGATAGAGAAAAACCAAATCTGGCTGTCTTTTTTCGATAACTTCTAGGATAAAATCCCCATCAAGATTCTGATTGATAAATCTCTTTCTGGTGATGACGGCAGTTTCTGGGGGTGTTTTCAAGAAATATTGATATATGTAGTGAGGATTGTCTGTTAAGAGAAGTTTATCGGAGTTTTTAAATTTTTCAAACACAGCTTCTGCTAAAAGAGGTTTATACCTTTTATTAAATTGAACGTAGGCATTAATTGAGGGATCACGATTGGTGATTATTCTTAAGGTATTAAAGAGAAATTGACCAGAAAGGGGAAGAAAAATTAGCATTTTGAGAACTAATTCCCTGGTTATTTTTCGATTTTGCTGAAATTCTCCGAGGCTATCAGTAATTTTTAACTGTTCGACAAACAAGGCAATTATCCAAACGGCAGGAATAATTAAATGGATATAATAATAAGGCCAAATTGGGGCGACTGTGGCAAATCTGAACAGATTAGAACCCAACCAGATTAAGGGCGGTAAAAGTGGTATTATATTGCGAGTAAAAACCATCGCTATAATAGCTATCACTGTGACGATCAGATAAATTGGCTCGTGCTGTAGGGCGCTTTGTAAGAGAGTCCATAAGGTGAGATTTTCTTCACCGAAACTAGCGGCAACACTGACATGAGATTTAATAATATTTTCGTAGGAAAAAGGAAAAATAGTCAGGGAACCTAAGACAAAGACTAAAACGACAGCGACTGACCAAATAACAATATCAATGATTCTTTTAATAAAACTATTCTGTTGATTAAGAAAAATAATTAAAGCTACAGTTGGGATAATAGTAATGCCCGAAAGTTTAATTTGCAGGGAAAAAACCAAAGCAATGGCACTGAGTAAATACAGCCCATACTTAAGCTTACCCGTGAATTTAACGGCTTTAAAGATGATAAAAATACTTAAAATTGTAAAAAAAAGTGAGGGTAACTCCCGCAACATTGTCGTTGACATGGTAATATAAACTAGACAGGTTGAGAGAATAAATACCGATAAACAAGAAGCCAATATTCCGCAATTAACTCTCAGAATTAGATAAAAAATTCCTAACATAATTGTGGATAAAGAAAGCACCATAAGGCGGGCGGCATGGATAGTAAATCCTGTCACGCTTAACCAACCATTTAGTAAAAGAGATAAACCCGATAAATGATCGTGCCAAACTTGTTCGTAGAGACGATAACCTTGTTTAGTGACGTAGGCAAGTACCATGGCCACCGCTTCATCAAAATTAAGGATATAGGGATAATGAAGCGGGACTTTCCAGAAAACGATCCCTAGGAAAAAAACTGCAATGGCAATTAATGCCATTAAATCAAAACGATAAGATTTCTTATTCATACCAAATCCGGTTATTAAAGACTGATTATCTATTGCCCCTTTTGCCTATTACCTTTTGCCTGTCCTCATAAGTAGCCTATACTCAACGGATTTAGTATCATAACTTTTTCTGGACAAGAATTGCTGCGTATCCTATCACAGATTGAGACATCAGTTATGGGTTAAAAAAGATACAAAGATTACTTTTCAGAACTACGCCCTAAATCTTTAGATCTATGATAGGCCGCCACCACTGCCTCGATAATAGTCGATCGAAAAGAGCCTTTTTCTAATTGTCTCACCCCGGCAATCGTCGTTCCCCCAGGGCTAGTGACGCGATCCTTTAATTCTCCCGGATGTATGGCCGATTCTTTTAATAGGGTTGCCGTCCCCAAAACTGTTTCTATAGCTAATTGAGATGCGATCGCTCGCGGTAATCCAGCCGCCACACCACCATCGCTTAAAGCTTCCACCATCAAGGCCACAAATGCCGGACCCGATCCCGATAATCCCGTTACCGCGTCCATCAAAGCTTCGGGAACTTCCACCACCGAACCGACCGCAGCAAAAATATCTCTGGCTACGGCCAGATGTTCCGGTTCCGCATGACGACCGGCCGCCATCGCTGTAACCCCTTGTCCCACCGTGGCCGGGGTATTGGGCATCGTCCGGATGACGGGGCGATCGGGAAAGCCCATTTCTAAGCGATTGAGGGTAACTCCCGCTAAAATCGAGATAATTAGGGGTTTTTCGGGTATTCCCAGCAAACTATTCACTACTTGCTCTAAAATTTGCGGTTTTACCGCTAAGATTAACACCTCAGTTGCTCTGGCGGCTTCCCGGTTATCCTCGCTGACTTGCACTCCGTAGGTATTAACCCAAAAGTTGCGCCGTTGGGATTGGGGTTCACTGACTAACACCGTTTCGGGACTATAAATATTTTTTTTTAATAAACGGCTGAGAATGGCCTCGGCCATCACTCCACCGCCAATAATTCCTAAACGAATAGACACAGTATTATTTAAAGTAAAAAGTAAAAAGAAAAAAAGGCCGATTTAGAGGTCTTACCCCCAAAAAAACGCATCCTCTCGAGAATCGAGCGATTTCTAGCTTCGACAAACTTGACGAGAGGACTATGGGAGGATTCATTGAGCTAATCGACTGCTTTCGGCGCCCCAAGCAGGTGCGGGGGAAACGGGACGAGCCATTTTCGGGTTGTCGGTGATATCGTGAATGGTTCCGGAAAGGGTGCTAACTTTAACGCAGCTGGGAGTAAAGAGGAAAATACTCTCACCGATGCGTTCTTGATGACCATCAATCGCGTAAGTGCCACCGGCGACAAAATCCACGGCTCTTTGTGCTTCTTCGGGATCCATGACGTTGAGGTTTAAAACCACCGATTTGCGTTCTCTCAGGGTTTGGATAACTTGGGGCATTTCCTCGAAGGAATGGGGCTCGATCACCACTACTTCTGCATTATTGTTGTTAATACCTGGCATACCGATCACGTTGCTTCTGTTGAGTCCCATAGATGTGGCTGTACTGAGATTTAAAGGTTCGCGTTGACGACGATTAAGGGGTTCTTCTTCTTCGTTTTGATCCCTATCTTGGGGGGAAGACTTTTCCCAGTTCATTTCTTCGTAGTCGGTTTCGTCTTCGTCTTCTGGTTGTTCGGAGATGCCGACAAAATCTTTGAGTTTGGTAAAAATGTTGTTCACAGTCTAAGTGTCCTTCAAAAGATTTTTTAGGTGGTCTTGGCTAGAGTCGGGGTTGTTTTAGTCACCCTTAACATTTTTGGCTCTCACTTGGTACAGGGGAACTGTTTTGTTAAGGGTTCCTCATTTTAGTCGTCTGGAGGCAGCGGTTAGTTCCCTCTTTTCAGTTATCGGTTATCAGTTATCAGGGGATAGTTTTCAGGGATTGAGCAAAAGTCAATTCCTCATTTCTAACCACCATTTTCTAGACTAGACGCTGTAATTTTAAGATATATTGTCACCGATTATTAAAATTTCTAGGGGTTTTTTCTGTAAATTTAGGCAGATGGTTCAGTAAATGCGATCGCCGAAGATGCCAGTTCCCACCCGGATCAAAGTGGCTCCGGCCTTGATAGCCAGAGGATAATCGTTAGACATCCCCATGGATAGATGAGGCAGGCATAAACTAGAGCTATTCTCGATTATTTGGGCTAAATCTCTGGTTTTTTCAAAGGCGGCTAACTTTTCCCCGGCGGATAATCCCTGGGGCAGAATTGTCATCAAACCTTGAATTTTTAGCTGTTGACAGTTGACTAAAGCGGGAATATCTGCTAGTAATTCGGCCTTGTCCCAACCGAACTTATCGGGATCGGGGACAACTTTCACCTGTAGCAAAACTTGGGGATTAATATCTAATTCCCCAGCTAGGCGATCGAGTCTTTGGGCTAATTTTAAACTATCGAGGGAATGGATTAAATCAAAAGATTCTAGGACTTTGCGGGCTTTATTTGCCTGTAGATGCCCGATAAAGTGCCAAGAAATATCTGGGAGGTCTTTTAGTTCTTGCTGCTTCGAGATTGCTTCCTGTAGCTTACTTTCAGCAAAATCTCTCACTCCTGCCCGGTAAGCTTGACGGATATAATCGCTCGATACCTGTTTACTGACGGCAATCAGGCGCGTGGAGGGGGGTAGGGTAAGACGGATTGACTCGATACGACTAGCGATCGTCATGAACTAGACTGAAAAGGTTTGTTGATAAGTTTGGTTGAGACTGTTAAATTCTTGCACATTACTGCGCCGTCGCAAATTCCGCAGCCGGTTTTCCACCAAAAGACGAGCATCGGAACGACTAATCGGATCGAACGAGACTTTTTTGGGACCCACCGTCACCAGAAAAAAAAGACGTTGGGCATAAAGAGTGGTGAATAATTCCTGATGTTCTTCTAATAGACAGACTCTGTATAATAGACCGAAAGTGGGATGATTGAGATAGGTTTCGTTACTCATTCAAGCGAGCGCTAAAGGAAAAGGATTGAGCGAACTAGAAAGTTTTTCAACAACAAAATCAAGCGGATGGCTCACAAACAACTGATTTTTCGGGGGTTTCCCTAGCCTGATTTTACCAGAATCCTTCAATGACAACTAACGATGCCAGTCTATGTCATGATTTCCTGAGTTTTCACTTTTTCCCTGTTAACGTGGATACATCTCGGTGACAACTTGTCACCATCAGAAATTAGCTCGGCTGCAAAAATCAAAAATCCTCCGTTAGGTGAGAAGAATCCGAGACTCCGAGAATCCGAGACAGGAAGATTAAAAAGACAAGAGAGAACTAAACTAACGATAAAAACTAAGATTATCTCAAATTGATCCGTTTTTTTTCAAATTTTAACCCGATAGCGGCGATCGGTGAACTGAAAACTCACATCTGATCAGTGGTCACTGATAACTGATCACTGAATCACTGATGAAATGCCCTAAGCTTGTATTAAGCCTTTTTTAACTTCAAATTCCTTTAACCTCAATCAATATGGATTTTTCTAGTCTTGTTGCCAGTCAGCTAAATGCCGGCGTTATCTGGCCCGAAGGAATTCTGATTATTACCCTGATGGTAATTTTAATCGGCGATTTAATCGTGGGACGGAGTGCCAGAAGTTGGCTGCCCTACGTTGCGATCGCTGGTCTGCTCGCTGCTGTGGTTGCTCTTTATTTTGCCTGGGACAATCCGAAACCAGTGGCCTTTTTAGGGGCTTTTGAGGGGGATAATCTCAGTATCGTCTTTAGGGCGATTATTGCCCTTTCTACCGCCTCCACAGTGCTGATGTCTATCCGTTATGTGGAACAAGCGGGAACCTCCCTAGCGGAATTCTTGGCCATTATGCTCACCGCAACCCTCGGGGGAATGTTCCTATCTGGCGCTAGTGAATTGGTGATGATCTTCATCTCCCTAGAAATGCTCAGTATTTCCTCCTATCTAATGACCGGTTACATGAAGCGGGATCCTCGATCGAACGAGGCCGCTTTAAAATACCTGTTAATTGGAGCTTCTAGCTCGGCGATTTTCCTCTATGGTGTTTCCCTTCTCTACGGTTTATCCGGAGGTGAAACCAGTTTAAGTGCCATTGCCCAAAAATTAACCGATGTTAACGGTGGTCAGTCCCTGGCCTTAGCGATCGCATTAGTGTTTGTGATTGCTGGTATCGCCTTCAAAATTTCGGCGGTTCCCTTTCACCAGTGGACTCCTGATGTGTACGAAGGTTCACCCACTCCCGTGGTGGCTTTCCTCTCGGTGGGTTCCAAAGCGGCCGGTTTTGCCCTAGCAATTCGCCTCTTAGTGACGGTTTTCGGTCTAGTCAGCGAACAATGGCGGTTTATCTTTATCGCTCTAGCAATTTTGAGCATGATCCTCGGCAACGTGGTCGCCTTGGCCCAAACTAGCATGAAACGGATGTTAGCCTATTCCTCGATCGGTCAGGCGGGTTTTGTCATGATTGGTTTAACCGCCGGTACTGACGCGGGTTACTCTAGCATGATTTTCTATCTGTTAATTTACCTGTTCATGAACCTAGGGGCTTTTGCCTGTGTGATTCTCTTTGCTCTCAGAACTGGAACCGATCAGATCGCTGAGTATTCGGGACTCTACCAGAAGGATCCGCTCCTAACCCTCTGTTTAAGCATCTGTCTGCTTTCTTTGGGCGGAATTCCGCCTCTAGCGGGCTTCTTTGGCAAGATTTATCTATTCTGGGCCGGTTGGCAAGCGGGACTTTATGCCCTCGTCCTCGTGGGTTTAGTCACCAGTGTGGCCTCGATTTACTACTATATCCGTGTGGTCAAAATGATGGTGGTCAAGGAACCCCAAGAGATGTCCGATGCGGTGAAAAATTACCCCGCTATCAATTGGACTCTTGCCGGGATGCGTCCCCTACAGGTGGGTATTGTCCTCTCCCTAGTGGCGACTTCCCTAGCTGGTATCCTTTCCAATCCTCTCTTTACCCTAGCGACGGATTCCGTCACCACTACCCCCATCCTGCAATCGGCGGCTCTGGTGACGCACATTTCCCAAGCGAATTGAGAATCCCCGTTGATTTATCGGCGTTGTCAGATCAGAATAACAACGCCTATTGTAGGGCTAATTCCGGAATTAGCCCTACAGCTAATCCGTTTTTAATAATGTGATTAACTCTCATCTTGTTCTAAAATAGAGGCTAAAATATCTGGAGTTAATCCGTTAGCTTCTGCTTCATCACTAGCTTGATCCATAATTGTTGATAATCTCGCCACTGCTTTTTGACGATATTTTTCTAATTCTAATTGAATAGTTTCAGTTAATTTGTTTTCTATTTTCGCTCGGTCATTGGGTTTAATTTTAGCGTAATAAGTAGCTGGTTATAATTAAATTAAAAATGGATTTTAGGTTCGATACCCCCTGCCCCCCTTGATAAGGGGGGTGTTGATCCCCCCTGCCCCCCTTGATAAGGGGGGTGTTGATCCCCCCTGCCCCCCTTGATAAGGGGGGTGTTGATCCCCCCTGCCCCCCTTGATAAGGGGGGTGTCTGATAATTTTTAACGCCTACCTAACTTAATTGATGGTTTTTTTACTTTTAATAGACCTCTATTGTAGCACGAAATCACCATACTCATTCAATTTGACAATATTGATGTAAAAGTTGCCATTGGATCAAAAAAATCAATGAATAGAAACATGGACTAAAAATAAAACCCTCTCAACTGGCTAATTGAAGGGGCATTTATTGTATTTTTGGTGAGCAATTTAGCCAACTTTTGTGGTTTCTTTTTCGATGGATTGGGACGGCTTTAGTTTGCGCTTGAGGGTTGAAGCTGCGCCGAGAGTGCTAAGGACTCCAAGACCAAAGAGGGAGGCAGGTTCAGGTACTTGTTGTACTTGTTGTACTGTCCCAAAAGTTACGGGGAAAGCTACTGAAGCCAAAACATTTGGGGTTGTACCGAAGGCGACTTCAAAACCAGGAGTACTATCAAAACCAATTCCATAAAGTGGACCACCGAAACCCGTGGACGAGTTCACAAACGCTAAATTAGCTGAGTTAATCCCATCAGCATTAGCTGTATTAAAAGTTAACGTTGAAGATGTGGCATTAACCAAAAATTGCCCTGTTCCCGAAATGCTAGAAGTGTTCGCAGCATTTAAAACAGGAAAAGGATTACCATTAACTGTCAGGATAAGGTTAACGTTGGTAAAGGGATTAGGAGTACCATTCTGGATAGTATAGCTGCCTACTGGCACATCTACGGTTCCCACTAAAGAAGCGGTATCACTACCACTACTCCAACTGCGGTTAACAGTAAAAGTAACGGCCGTTGCTGCCACAGGAGTTAGCATAGCAGCCAGAGAAGTTGCGCCAGCTAAAGCTAGGGTAGGAATTAATCGGTTTTTAATCATCTTGATTGAGCAAACGGGTGAATAGAGGCAACTATCGTCTTCCTCGCAGTCAGGTTAAGCAACAGCCCAACCCAAGAGAAAAAGAAGACAACAAGAGCATACACATCCCCCCCAACAAATGTATCAAAAGCTACAATTTAATAAATCTTTACATTCTTCATTCGTTGAGTATAGGCTACATATCAGGACAGACAAAAGGGTGAATAAATAATCAGTTTTTAATAACCGGATTTAGTATTAAGTAAGTGGTTATAATTAAATTGAAGATAGATTTTGTCTTTGATCCCCCCTTAATCCCCCCTTGATAAGGGGGGTGTCTGATGATTTTTAACGCCTACCTACTTAAGACTTTTTCTAAGCTTAACCTGCTTTTTGCTTTACTCAAATTGGCCAAGTAAAAGACTCATTTCGTTAACCACATTTTCACTTGCTTTTAATGCTTCTTTTCTAATTGCTTGAATTTCAGCCATACTTTTTACTATTCTCTGCTGTTCAGATTTGGGTGGAATAGGCACTAAAACTTTAGACAAGTCATCTACTAAAATAGTAGGAATAGCATGACCTGTCATGTACCTTTTAACCTGACGCAAAAAAAAGTCTGTTCGCATATATACTAATAAAAACAAAGGCTCGACTCCCTGAATATTTCTTAATACTGAAAATCCATTTGAGCAAATTGCTCCGTCTTCATCTTCCGTGATTAGGGCTGTTGCTTGGCGTGGTGTTCCTGTACTTGCTCCTGAAATTGCTGTAATAATATCACCTTTGTACACTCTATAAGTTGCGCGAGATGGGGCTTCATGTGCTTTGATTATTTGTTGAGAAACAACTTGCATTGTACGATAATCAACATCGGAGATAGCGATATATCTAATTTCACTATCTTTGGCTAAACGAAAATCAGCTGAATCTCTCAAAATATCGGCAATTTCACCTAAAGGTTTCGCTCCAATAGATTTTAGATGTTCTAATAATTTTTGGTCATTGGGTAAATAATGTTCGGCATCCAGTCTGGAATTGAGCAGGGTGTTCTTAACTGTATAAATACAATCGCTGTTTTGTGCAAATTCGCCGTTGATAAATGACCTAAAAGATTGAGAAATATCATCTATATCATCGTCAACTATTGGCCAACCTGATTTTGTTCGAGCTATAACTCCCGACTCGTTGCGCTTATATATTGTTTGTCCTTTAACGTCATAGCCTATTTTTTTGATTTGTGCCATAAAACAAGAATCATTGTCTGCTGGTAATTTTTGAACCACTAAAAGTGATGTCTTGATTCCAGTGCCGTAGGGTACAAAGGCTTCCGGCGGTATGGAAACAACACCTAATATTTTTGTTTGGGAGCGCAACCAATGGCGAATCGGTCCATTAGAGATATTTTGTAATAGACCATCGGGCAGAACAATTGCCATGCGCCCACCTGCTCGCAATAATTTTATAGATTTCTCAATAAATAAAATATCGGGCGACTGACCCGCTAAAATGGTTGGGGAAACTTCCCAACTATTGGACGCTGATTTATGCCATTTCCGGGCAAGAAGATATGATTTAAGAATTTTCTGGTCTTCTACTTTGCCTTTATTTCCGAAAGGAGGATTGGTCAAGATAACATCAAAGGAATTATTTAATTTTTCATCTTCGATAAGCGCATTAGTGCAGATAATTTCTGAACCTGTGCCACCTTCAAAAACTAAACGAATCATTCCCGAAAGGGCGACATCAGGATTAAATTCAATTCCTGTAATACTTTCTTGCACAAAACTTGCTATATTGAACTCTGGATTATTTTGTCGAACATGGTTTATTGCTTGAATTAAAAAACCACCACTTCCGCAAGCAGGATCTATAATTTTTTCGTTTGGTTTGGGGTCTATCATTTCAACCGCAAGGCGGACAATTGGGTGAGGGGTAAAAAATTCTCCCCTATCTCCACGCTGGTGTCTATTTACAAAAGTCTGGAAGGCTTCACCTTTTATATCGCCAGATGTTTTACTTAAATTGATGTACTGTAACTTTCCTACAATATAAGCAAGAGTCAAAGGTTTTAACTTGAATGTGTTATCGGTGAAAAATCCCCGATAATGATTCTTGATGGAGGTAAATAATTGACTGAGACGCGACATAAATTCATCGGACTTATTTGCTCCGATGGCTTTATATTCACTTGCTGTAACGCCAAAATTTACAGATTGCTTGGCAGATTTTTCATCATGAAGTTTGATGATGATTAGTTTAACCATCTCGTGAAAAACCTTGTCTTTGAGCATTCCTTCGTTGGCGTAAATATAATTATGGCACTCTTCAAAAACTGCTGCAAGATTGTTAGAAGGTCGTAATTCCTGAATTTGGGGGAGTTTTTCAGGTAACAGGCTGTCTTCGGAAAATAACAATCCTTGCTCTTTCATTTACTGCGCTTGATTTGACCCTTTTCTGTTGCGGGTTGTTGAATAGATAGACTATTTTTAGCCTTGACTGCATTCCCAGCAAACCAGTCTTTTAGTGGACAGAGATAATCGCCATCTTGATTAAACAAGAACTTGCTCCTATACTCTAATTATAGAATATAAATTAGAGTATGTCAAGAGATAAAAAATTCAGTTTAATGTTAAACAAAGTGAGTAAAAAAGCTGAGAGATTGTTTAGGGCAGAAATCTTGAGGGATTATATCAAAACATTGAGGAAGACTGAATTTATTCAGTCATGCTCTCCTGTTATTTTGGTAAGATTGTTCAGCCTTTTGATCAGGTGGGTGGCACTCATCTGATTTATTTTTAGCTAAACATTAAAACGGAATAGTAAAACATCACCCTCTTGAACAATGTATTCCTTGCCTTCACTTCTGACTAAACCTTTTTCTTTAGCGGCGCTCATCGTGCGACTATTAACTAAATCCTGATAAGACACGGTTTCTGCACGAATAAAACCCCGTTCAAAATCCGAGTGAATAACTCCAGCTGCTTGAGGTGCTTTCATGCCAGAAATAATCGTCCATGCGCGGGTTTCTTGGGGACCGGTGGTGAGATAGGTACGCAGTCCTAATAACTCGTAGGTAGCTTTAATTAAAGATTTTAATCCCCCTTCTTCTACTCCTAAAGAACCAAGAAAATCTTTTCTTTCTTCCTCCGACAATTCCACTAATTCCGATTCTACTTGAGCAGAAACGATCACAACTTTTGCCTGTTCCTGTTGGGCAATTTGACGGACACTTTCTACCCAATCATTACCCGTGGCCAGATCATCTTCGCTCACATTAGCGGCATAAATAATCGGTTTACGACTCAATAAACCGAGATTTTTAATTAATTCTTCTTCCTCTTTGCTTAAATCCACTTTTCGCGCCGAAATACCGTCATTAAGACAAATTAGGATTTTTTCAAGTATAGCCAATTCTTCGGCGGCTTCCTTGCTATTTTTCGCCTGTTTGCGTAAACGTTCCACCCGCTTCTCCACCTGTCCCAAATCCGCTAGAGCTAACTCTAGATTAATCACCTCGATATCCCGGGCCGGATCCACGGACCCAGAAACATGAATAATATCATCATTATCAAAACAGCGCACCACATGAACGATCGCGTCCACTTCCCGGATATTAGCCAAAAATTGATTACCCAATCCTTCCCCGCGACTGGCACCCTTGACTAATCCGGCGATATCGACAAATTCAATCCGCGTCGGCACGATTTTCTCAGAATTAGAGATTTTAGCCAAAACCTCCAGACGTTCATCGGGGACGGATACCACACCCACATTCGGTTCAATGGTACAAAAGGGAAAATTAGCGGCCTCGGCCTTGGCATTAGCCACCAGAGCGTTAAATAGGGTCGATTTCCCCACATTTGGCAGTCCCACGATTCCAGCTTTTAACATAAAAATTGCTTGATAAACATCATTCCGACCTCTCACTATATCAGGCTGCCTCTCGTTTTTGTAAATCCGGTTGAGGAGAAAAACTGTTGATAGTTAACCGCTTAGTTAGGGTTTGCTGAATAAATCTAAAAACCTTGTTGGGTAAGACTTTTAGACCAAATCCGTTTTTAATAGTGTGATTAACTCTCAAGTTATCAATTGTTTCTCCCCACACCCCACACCCCACACCCCACACCCCACACCCACGAAAAACTTATTTAGCAAACCCTAGTTAACATTTATTCAAGTTCCTTAACTAAAATTAGGCGAGATTTTACAAGAGATTGCGAGAATGGGATGTAATGCTTGAGACTGAGTTAGGGTGAAGAGTAAGAAAGAATACACCTGTAGCACTGGGCAAAATTATGGCAAGACAGGCCTTTCGCTTCTAACTACGTCCTGAGAGTAATTTTCAGTGCTATGACAGTATATTTCCTAGGGCGATCGAGTGTAAATATCGTCCCATCGCCACAACTCATCACTAAATCATTGTTGGGGGTATCTGTATGAATCAAAGTATCGGAGCAAACACGCGTAATGTGGCCCTTGTCGGCCCCTACTCCAGTGGAAAAACCTCCTTACTGGAAAGTTTACTTTTCGTAACAGGAGCGATCACCAGAAAAGGCAAAATTAGCGATCGCAATACCGTCGGTGATAGTTCCACGCAAGCGCGGGATCGACAGATGAGTGTAGAAGTTTCCATTGCCCATAGTCAATACCAAGACCTAAATTTTACCTTTCTCGATTGCCCCGGTTCGATCGAATTTGCCAGTGAAACCTATAATGCCCTCGTCGGGGCCGGTGCTGCTATTATCGTTTGTGAACCGGTGGTCGATCGAGTTCTCACCCTGGCTCCCTTGCTAAAATTCCTCGATGATTGGGAAATTCCGCATCTAATCTTCATCAACAAGATGGATCGCTGTAATAGTCACTTTAACGAAGTCCTACAAGCTCTTAAATCCGTTTCTAGTCGTCCCCTCGTTCCCCAGCAATATCCCATCCGGCAGAACAACGAAATTATCGGATTCATCGATTTAATCAACGAACAAGCTTATCATTACCATGCTAACAGTCCCGCCGATCCTGTACCTTTACCCGACCACCTCAAGGAAGAAGAACAGAGCGCTCGACAGGAAATGCTAGAAACGATCGCCGAATTTGATGATCATCTTTTAGAAGAACTCCTCGAAGATATTAACCCCTCCCGGGAAGAAATTCTCCAAGACTTAAAACAAGAACTGGGAGCCGATCAGATAGTACCCGTGTTCTTCGGTATGGCGGAACGGGACTATGGTGTGCGTCATCTCCTCACCGCTTTAGTGGAAGAAGCGCCGGCCCCGACAATTACCGCCAATCGTCGCGGTCTCGATCCGGGTACCGATGGAGATGCAGTGGTACAAATCCTCAAAACCTATTTTACTCCCCAGGGCGGTCGCCTCTCCCTAGGGCGAATCTGGCAGGGAACCCTTAACGATGGCATGGCCTTGAACGGTGTGCGGATTGGTGGTATCTATCGTCTCATGGGACAACAACAACAACCCCTACAGCAGGCCCAAGCGGGGGAAATTGTCGCTCTCGGTCGTTTGGAGGGAATCGCCACCGGAGACGTGGTTAGCAGCGGCAGTCAAAAACCCGATCTTCCCAGAGGATTACAGCTTAAACCCGTCTTTGCCTTGGCCATTGCCGCCGCCAATCGCAAGGATGAAGTGAAATTAAGTTCAGCTTTGACAAAACTGCTCGAAGAAGATCCTTCCCTCTACTGGGAACAACACGGTGATACTAAAGAAGTGATTCTCTGGGGACAGGGAGAAATTCATCTGCAAGTGGCCCTCGATCGCCTAGCACGCAAGTATAATCTACCGATGACCACCCATTTACCCCAAGTTCCCTACAAGGAAACGATCAAAACCAGCACCAAATCCCACGGACGTTATAAACACCAAACCGGCGGTCACGGTGCTTTTGGTGATGTGTACCTCGATATTAAACCCCTGGCCCGGGGGGAAGGTTTCCACTTCCATGAAAGCATTGTCGGTGGTGTTGTCCCCAAACAGTATATCCCCGGGGTGGAAACGGGAGTGCGGGAATATCTCGGTCATGGTCCTTTGGGTTTCCCCGTGGTCGATATCGATGTTACTCTCACCGATGGTTCCTATCACAGTGTCGATAGTTCCGAACAAGCTTTTAAACAAGCGGCCCGTCTAGCGATGACGGAAGGACTGCCTAAATGTCATCCGGTCTTATTAGAACCAATTCTATCGGTGACGGTTCTCGCTCCCTCAGAATACACCGCCAAGGTTTTACAGTTAATCAGTGGTAAACGCGGTCAAATTCAGGGTTTTGAAGCTTCTGAGGAGTGGAAAGGTTGGGATCAGGTGACGGCCTATCTCCCCCAAGCAGAAATGCACGATTTGATCGTTGAATTGCGTTCTCTGACTATGGGTGTCGGTTTCTTCCAGTGGGATGAGGATCACCTGCAAGAAGTGCCGGATAAACTGCGCGATGCGGTTTTAGCTATGCAGGGTAATGGTAACAAGTAAAGTCTTCTTGGCTGTCAGTAAGGTAGAGCGATAAATTAGCAAGAGATGGGCTTTTATTGGCTCATCTCTCCCTTTTCTGGCAAAAAATGACAGAAGGGTTCCATAAGATTATCCTAGTGCTATACTGCCCCAAATTAGTCCAGGAATTCTCAACCTAGAGGGGTTAGAATCTTCTAGGGAAGGGATGAATCAATGGACGATAATCCAAGGAGTGGAAATGGGCAGACCCAGCAGTTTACAATTAAAGTTTCAGAAAAACAACCGGTCAATTACGGAAGTTTCTGTGGGTGGTGCATCAGTTCTAGTCTGCCAAGGCAAGATGATAATTGCCGATGGGGAAACAAAAAGCGATATAAAAAGGTCATTGTGAGAGCGGTTGCCGAAGTTGGTAAAAAGGAGATGAACAATGTTAAAACATTAAGACCTGCAAGGATCAATCTCGGTTTTGTGGGATGGATGAGAATGAACTTGACAGGGTATATCGAAAAATATAAAATTTCTTGAGGGATAACCAAGAAAAAATACGGCAGTTATCTTAATGACGAGGCCGTAGGCGAAACGAGTTTATACCTTGTTTTTCAGAGAAACCCTGTCAAAATCAATGAAATGTCTATAGCTAAAGCCTATTAAAATTAATCATTATGCTCACCTCTTATCAGGAACTACAAAAAAAACTTAGTTTGTCGTTACAAGACTTAAATAGTTTTGCCGACAAATTCCAAGAAAGTTATGATATTATAGTATCTGCAAACGAAATCAATGAGAATCAGGGTGTCGGGGTTCTTTTAAAGAGAATTTTCCCTGATACTGGTGGGATAGTCTCCTTGCGAACCACTAATCTCTACGGAGGAGAGCAAGATTTTGGAGTCCAGAATTTCTGTCTAGATGTGCGCGGTTGTTCCTACGGGGAAATTTTAGTAAAAATTCAAAATTTATTTGTTTATTTAAAACCGAAAAGAGTCTTAGTAATTCCCTACTTTATCGAAGATTTTTATGTAGCCACAGCGATTAAATCTCTCTTTCAGGTCCCCGTTTGTACCTACCTGATGGATGATCAGAATATCTATGTCAGGGCTGTGTCCGATGGTATTGTTAGGCAATTAATCGATAATAGTGATCTAGTTTTAGGCATTTCTAAGCCTCTTTGTCAAGCCTATAGTAAAAAATACGAAAGAAAAATTTGGTTTGTACCGCCCCTAGTAGAAAGTTATTTAATACCCCCAGAAATTACCGTACCCGATTCTATGGCAAGAGGGATTTTAATCGGTAATATCTGGTCTCAGACTTGGTTAGAAAATCTCAGGCAATTATGTCGAGAATCCCAGATAAAATTAGATTGGTATGGCAATCCTAATCGTCAATGGTTGCAATTCCAAGAAGCAGAGTTAGAACAAGATGGTATCTTTTTTAAAGGTTACTGCAGCCAAGATGCTCTCATCTACTACTTACGTCAAGCCCCTTTTGCAATCGTTCCCACCGCCAGTTCTGAAAACGAGCAAGAGCGTCCCGAATTCGCCTGTTTGAGTTTGCCTTCCCGCATTCCCTTTATTACCGCCGTTGCTAATACTCCGATCATCATTGTTGGTCGTAAAGATAGTGCCGCCGCTCAGTTCGTCAAAGAATTCGAACTAGGAACTGTCTGTGATTATAAAGCTCAAAGCTTATTAACAGAAATAGAGAAACTGCAAATAGAAAGCAATCAACTGCGGTTCCGTTATTCCAGTCAAAAATTAGCCAAAAGCTTAAAAGCCGATCATTTTGATGATTGGCTCTGGAGATCGTTAGAACAGGGAAAACCCATCGATAATCGCTTTGAACAATTCGAGAAAAATAGCCTTAAGTGCAGTGTGATCGTCACCGCTAGTGAAGTCAATCAAAGTCACGGGACAGGAGCCTTGGTCAGAAGAATCTTTCCCGATGATAGCGAGATTATTTCCATCCGTTCCGATAATCACTATGGTGGTGAACAACAATTCGGGGTCTTAAGCTTCCACCTTGACCATAAGAAAATGTCGCGACCGGCGATATTTCAATCAATTCTCCAAACTCTCGGACACCATCAAGTCCAAAAAGTTTTTTGTGTCCCCTACTATGCCAGCGATATTCTGACATCGATCGCTATTAAGGAATTATTTAATGTTCCCCTTGCCACCTACATCATGGACGATCAGAATATCTGCGTTCAGGAGATTCCCGATGCTTTAATGAAAGAGTTTTTAAGCAAATGTTCCGTTCGTTTTGCCACCCATCCCGAACTCCGCGACGCTTACGAAAATAAGTACGGCTACAAATTTTGGCTCCTACCGGCGATCGTTCCCCACCGTCTCATTAATAGTGAAGTTGCCGAAGTTTCTCCCCAACGCTGTCAAGAAAAATGGGGAGCTTTATTAGGGAGCATTTGGAGTCCCCAATGGTTCCAATCTCTTTTAGAGAGTATTCAAGGAGCAGGAATTAAACTAGATTGGTATGGCAATTCTAACTATTATTGGCTCAAAGAATCTGCCGCAGAATTAGAAAAATGGGGACTTTATAGCCAAGGACTCTATCCCGAAGAAAAACTAGCACAACAACTACAAGCATATCCCTTTGTTATTGTTCCCACGGGAACCATGGACGAAAGAGATGATCGGACAGAATTGTCTCGCCTTAGTTTACCCGGCCGGATTATTTTTAACCTCGCCACCGCTAACACCCCGGTAATTCTTTTAGGCAGTAATAAAACCTCGGCGGCTAACTTTATTAATCGCTTTCAAATCGGTGTGGTTTGTGATTATACACCCGAAAGTTTGGCCGCAGCCGTGGACTACGTTCTTAACCCAGAAAATCAGCAAAGAATGCGAGAAAATGCCGTTAAAGTAGCGGCAAAATTCTCCGATCGAGGGATCGATCAATGGGTGTGGCAGTCCCTAGAAAAAGAACAAGCAGCCGATGACAGATTTGAAGCAATTTTACCTCGATCGCCGATCGATGCCGTGACTTTTATTGAACCCCCCGTTCCCTCAATTATTTATAAAGATTATGCTCAAGTCTATCAAGTGATGCGACGTTTACGAGGGCAAAAATATCAGCCCGATTTTGTGGTTGATGTGGGAGCTTCCCACGGTATTTGGTCTCATACCGCTAGTCAATTATTCCCAGAAGCTCGCTTTATCCTCATCGATCCGCTAATCTCAAAATACGAGCAATCAGCCAGAAATTACTATATCTGTAATATTCCTAAAGCGGAATTACTAGAAATTGCCATCTCTAATCAAGCTGGTCAGTTAAGTTTTCAAGTTTCCCCCGATTTGTACGGTAGTTTCTTACTCACTCCCGCCGATTTTAGAAACTATGAAACGATTACAGTGGCAGTAAAAACCCTCGATCAGGTGGCGACAGATGAGGAAATTTCTGGCAGAGGAATATTAAAATTAGACGTGCAATGTGCCGAGCATATCGTCTTAGAAGGAGCCAAAGAATTTATCGCTCAGGTGGATTTAGTCGTTGCTGAACTCTCCTTTATTCGCTATGATCAGGACGCTCTCGTTTTCAATGAAATGCTTAATCTTTTGGATCAGCTTGGTTTCCGTTATTATGACGAAACCGGCGAATGGAGATCCCCCATTGATGGCACACTCCTCCAAAAGGAAGTGGTCTTTATTCGTCAAGATTTGTTAGTTCCCGAAACTAGCCGCAAAATTGAAAATTCTCCCAGTCAAGCTTAAGACAATTTACCCAATCACTAGCCAAAATGATCAAACAATTATTAGCCAAAAATAAAATAGTTCAGCGAGTTAAAGCAGTCAAAGATTTATTTCTAGAAAAACTTGATTCACTCAATCATGTCCAACTTGAACAAATCCAAAAACTTGAGAAACTTAATCAGCTTGATCCCTTAGATTTTAAGGTTGAGCAACTCAATAACTCCACGGAGCAAATCCGACAAGAAAATGCAGAAACCAAGCGAAAGGCTGATTTATCACTGGAAAATCAAGCTTTTTTGCTCAAGTTTTCCGTTGATCTCGTTCAAGGCATTCAACAATTTAACCAAGATTCTCAACAACAACAGCAAGCTATTTATCAGGCTATTGAAAGAATTTATCAAGATTCTCAACAACAACAGCAAGCTATTTATCAAACTTTTCAAGCATTTCAAGAGGAAACTCGAGAACGTTTCCAACTTAATCAACAACTGTTAAGTAAAGTTTATGAGGATATTCATAATTATAAATTTAAGGTTGTCACTAATCAATCAAATTTTCAAGGGATTGAAGTTGAATTGATGTGTTATTTATACTCCTATCTTCCCTATCCTTCTGCCTTAGATATTGGAGCCAATCAGGGGGATGTAACAGAACGACTATTGCAAACAGGCTATGAAGTTTATGCCTTTGAACCGTTTTTACCCGTTGTGGAAAAATTAAAAAATCGTCTATCTAATTTCTCTAATCTTCGCATTTTTCCTTTAGCATTAGGAGCGATAAATGAGGAGAGGGAGCTTCACCTAGTCGGGGATCAAAATCTAGTTAATGACCCCAATAGTCAACCCCTTTATCCTGACGCTGACTATACTCTACTGAGCAGTATTAACATCCATTCGTTACCAGAAGGAATGGTTTTTACAGAAACAGTCCCTATTACGGTGACAACTCTGGAAACCTTACATCAGCAACAGCAGGTTCCCTCGGAAGTTGGTTTGGTAAAAATTGATACCGAAGGTTTTGATTTAGAAGTGATAAGAGGTATGGGTGACTATCGTTATCCTGTGGTAGTTGCGGAATTTTGGGATGAAAAGTTTCCTTTTGGTGAGTTTGGGGTGGACAACCGCTTACCGAATCTTGTCGAAGCAATGAAATTACGCGGCTATCGTTGGTTTATTGTAATTTATCGAGTATTTCCTAATAATGAGGTGAGTTTTTATTGTAATCACTTAATATCCGTTGGTAGTTCATGGGGAAATGTTTTCTTTTTTCAGGAGCATTCTGTTTTTAGTGAAGCACTTAAATGGTGTTCCTGTGTCATGCCCGCAACTTATTTCTCTAATGCTTATTAAAATCTTGGATAAATATTGAGTTGTTTACGGAATAACTAATAGGTGAGTAATGATTATGAAAAAAAATATATCTTTAACCAGTGAAATTTTGATTCTCGTCGGTTTGGGAATTGCTTTTTTGCTAGTAGGCATATTCTTGGGTTCTAGATTACACCCCGTCTGGATAGATGAAGTAGCATTTGCAGAACCAGCAGCTAATCTAGCTTTATACGGCAGTTTTACCTCGGCTTCTTGGTGGCATCAAAATGCTCAAGAGTTCCATGCTGGCGTTTCTTTTCTTTATACAGTTTTGCTGGCCTTATGGATAAAAGTTTTGGGATTTAGTATTGAAAAAGTTAGGCTTTTTAATTATGTGTTAATGCTTCTTAGCATCACTGTAATCTGGTTATTCATCAAGAACTTGCCTTTAATTAAGTTTTCTTGGCTAAGAATCATCCTAGTGGTTAGTTGTCTTTTGCCAGCAGGAATTACCTTTATTTATACATCGGGAAGGTACGACACTTCCGGCATTTTCTTATCAGCACTGGTTTTGGGAGCTTTTTTAATAAAAGATGCTAAAATCCGATGGCTTACTATGACAATTATTGGATTTTTCTTTACCCTTTCTGGATTGTCAGCAGTGGCCTTTGCCATAATTTTTGGCGTTATCCTACTCCTTTTCAACTTTCAGCGATTTTGGCGGGAATTTGTCGCTCTAAGTGGGGGATTTATTTTAGGAATGTTATTTCTTTATGCACTTTACTCAACCAATGGTGTTTGGGATGATTTTGTTGGTATGACTTTGGGTCAGATTGCTGACAATGCCAACCGCAACAGAAGTGTCATTGATATAATATTTTCCAAAGTGAGCAAACTTTTTGACCCGAAAGATTATGTGTGTCGTGGCTGCTTGCATCCGTCTTTTCCCCCGCTGTCAGTACTGCTGCTCATCTTGATATTTTATGAACTATTGACCAAATCTTTCCGGTGGCGTTCTCCTTCCTTTTTTGCTTTGATCAGCGTTATTACCATACCAACTACTATGTGTTTTCTGGGGAAATATCCACTTTATTATAGTTGGATGTCGATGTTTCCCTTGATCATTTGTATTTGCTGGAGTTTTAATAATATTTTAGAAAAAAATACTGGCAAAATTCAGACAACAATTATTACTATAGCTTTTTTGGTTTTATTGTTTTATGCCAACTTACTAGGACTACCTTACCGAGCGCAAATTACCTTACAACAATGGGAAAATAATGACTATGCTAAAGTACAAAACTTTCTTGACAACAAAATCAATCAGGAGGATAACATTTATGCTGATTTTCAGGCATTCTACGCCCTCAAGTCTCGGTTTAAACGAGTTTATTTCCCCCTTTATAATGCTCAGATGACACCAGAGGATAGGGATAATCTTTCATTAATTGTTATTGATCCTAGGGACAGTGCTAGAGCGCCCTGGAATCCCGGATTAGCAGGAATTGTTGGCGACTCACTCCCCCAGTGGTACGATACAGGAGAACAGTTAGATACAGGCACTTATGGGATAAAATTGTACCGAAAAAGATAAACCGGCAGAAATTCAAGGGATATAAACTCTGAAAAACTGCTTGAACAGGCACTTAATTCGCCAATTCTTAAGGAGTTACAAGCAAAAGGATTTAGTCAAGAAGAGCTTTTATCAGTTTCCCATACCTTTGTAGCCATCAAGTAAAACTATTAAGAAAAATACAACGCTAAGTCGAACAAAAGAACTCATGAGTGAACTCGCTCCCCATAACCCATCTCTGAGGGCTGACTATCAAAAGCACCAGGACAATCTGGATGACTCCGTTCTTCAGTTAGACCGTCAAGCCTTTCAACGGTTAGCTAACTTAGGCTACCACCCCAGCATTGTCTTTGACATTGGTGCCTCTGACGGTGTTTGGTCTTTCTACATGAAACAAGTCTTGCCCCAGGCTAACTTTCACCTCTTTGAGCCACTGATTGATCACAGTCCTGACTATCGCCAGTTTATGGAGGAAACCTTAAGAATTTATCCGTCCTTCTCCTTGCACAAGTACGCACTAGGCGATCGCAATTGTCATCTGGCCATGACTGTCTTCGACAATATTTTAGCCAGCAGTTGTCTGGGCGTCACTCCTCCCGATCAAGAGACACGACTCGTCGAGGTTCCCATGCTAAGGTTGGATGAAGCAATGCAACAATTGAATCTACCCCAACCTCAGGTCATTAAAATTGATACTCAAGGTAACGAGTTAAGTATTTTGAAGGGAGCCACCCAGACCCTAGCCAAAGTGGACGTTCTTTTGCTAGAATGTTGGTTGTATCGTGGATATGGGCCAGAAACTCCTCTATTAACGGAAATTGCTAACTGGCTACTTCCCTTCAATTTCCGACTGTGGGATGTTACTGAGCCTTATCGAAACCCAGAAGGGGTTTTGGCTTCTCTAGATTGTGTCTTTGTCCACACGAATGCCAGTTTTTCAAAAAATTGGTACTATTAAAGCCTTCTACTCCCTTGTTTCTGCGGGAACTAATCAGGTTCTGGAGGAGTCCTAGACAACCTAGATGCAAAATCAATTACCAGCTAAGCGATGAACTTTTAATCTTGATTAATGCCAGGTCTAGTAGAACTAAATGAACCAAGATCTTGACAAACCGAACGGTTCTTAGTTAGTCTTAGACTCGATAAACCTGATAACATATCTCTACTCTGATCACCGCCATGATGTGGTTACATAACCTCTGCTATTTGTCATCATGATGTAGTTATCCCCCTCTAAGTAAAACTTTTGGAGTTCAAAGAAAACTATGGCCCTTCTTTCTAGCAGTGCTTTAACCTTCCTCAATATTGCCTATTTTAAGGCTCCAGTCTCCCCCATTAGCTTTAATCAAGCTACCTATAGTTGGGTAGAGGCTGTACAGGGATGGGCGGCAGCCGCTTCTGATCCTGCGACCTTCAACAGCGCGGGAAATGCGAATCCCCCCACCTACGGATATCTCATTTCTCCTAGTACGGGAAATGCTCAACAGTACGTTAAGGAGGTCTATCAGAATCTTTTTGGTTCTGCTCCCTCCACAGAGCATCTCAATTATTGGACAAACTGGCTCACAAACTTCGGCAATCAGACCTATATTGGCAAAGACGGAACCAACTATGGCATTGCCAACTATAAGGCTTTAGTTGTCGCAGTTTATGAATATGCTACCGCAGACGAGCGTACTGCCCTCACTAACCGTCAAGAGGTTTCGCAGTACTTCAGCACCTCCATGCAGAATAATCCTTCGGGAAGCGTGCCTTCATTTAATACGGCCCAGTATAATGCTGGGTGGGCGAGTATTAGCACGGTTGATAAGACCGCCGCTAGCGTAACGGCGGCTAAAGCCAAAGTCGATCAGTACATAGCAACGACGGGTAATGTGGGCAACAGTAAAATCCTCACCGCAGATGTGGACAACCTCACCGCCAATAGCTTCCTCGCTCCGACGGTCAATAATTTCGGTCTGTTTAACGCCACCTTCAACAGTGGTGACAGTCTCACCGGTTCTGGCACCAACCCCACCCTGACAGTTCTCAACACCGGTGGAGCCACCCTCAGTACCGGTCCGGTGCTACCGACGATGAAGGGAATCGAGACCCTCAAAGTGGTGAATACAAGCACAGGCACAGGCGCAGACTTAACGGTGTTAGGTGCTAATGTTGTTGGGGTTAAAAATGTTGACCTATCAGATAGTACAGGAGGACTGCAACTCAGCAACTTCCAGACGGCGGTAGAAAAAGTCTCAGTCAGTCGTACTGGCCTCACTACTGACGTAGACCTTTCTATCACTATTGCGGGTGCCGCTCTGGCGGGTGACAAAGATACGGTGGCTGTCACTCTCGATCAGGTGGGTCGCTATAGCCCCGTCACCGGTGCTGCCATCCGGTTCTTAGACTTAGATCTTAACCCAGTATCCGGTGGCAATGGTTACGAAAAAATTTCCATCGCAAGCAAGGGTCTAGCCAACGCTGTGGCTGGTCTGTCCGCCACTGGCTCGCAGGAAATCACCATCACTGGAGATCAAGACCTCCTCATCGCTGCTGCTCTCCCCAACACCGCCGTCAAGCTGGACGCTTCTGCCCTTACAGGTGATCTGGACGTGACCGCGGGCAACGGCACAGTGAATTTCGTCGGCGGCAAAGGTGATGACACTTTCCGTTTCAATCGCATTACTACTATTACAGCCGGTACCTTCACCGCTACCGATAAAGTGGACGGCGGCGACGGTGCTAACACTTTGGAAGTAGAGGCGGCAGATGCAGAAACCATTACCGCGGCCGATCCCAACATCAAAAATATCCAAAGCCTGACTTTATCTACTGGTGGCACGGCTACCAAGACTCTCCGGGCTGACCTAATCGGTGATGAGATTACCACGGTGAACCTAGCCGCAGGAACTTTCGGTAACTACACGATCCGCTTTGCTGCGGGTGCCAACTCGATTAACGTCTTAGATGATACAGTTGGTACTCTCAACGTAGAAGCCAATGGTGGTGATAACAACGATTCTTTGACCTTCACCATCGACGGCAATGATCCCGGAACTCCTTTACTCATAGAGAAGGCTAACCTTGCTGTCGGCAACCTCAACCTGAATAACACCAACACGCCTAACCGCTCGATCGAGCAACTTAAGCTTGTCGTCAATAACTCTGCTGCTGGTGGTCATACAATTGGCGCAATAACCCTTCCTCAGGCTGCTGGTGTGGTGGAAACCATCACCATCACTGGTAACTCCAGCCTGACAATCGGTGGTGCAGTGAAAGCCGAGAAACTGGATGCTTCCGGCCTGACGGAGGCAACCGCCGGCACCACTGGTTTAACCATGAGCGCACTATTATCGGTATCCGATGTGGGAATTAACCTCACCGGCTCCACTTTCGATGATGTTCTGACTGGTAGTGTTAACAATGACTTCATCAGTGGTGGTGCTGGAAAAGACATAATAAATGGTGATAATGGTGCTGACCAAATCAAACTAGGGGATGGGTTCGACACAGTTATCTTTACCCACGGTAACGCGGGGGGTGCAGGTAACCTGAATAAGCAGGAGTCCTACACCACCGTCACCGATTTCCTCACTGGCGCTACGGCAACCACAACAGACCAGATTCGGGTTTCTGCATTCCTTACTGGTGGTTTAAATTTCGAGCGACTTAACGGTGTTGCTGTAGTTGCCGGTAATGCCGTGGCTACCATTGGTGTGGCTCAAGGTGCTGATGTTGACTATTCAACTCTCACTGCGAATTTCCTGACAATTACTGGTACTGGCAATATCGTTGCCGCTAGCTCCGCCCAAGCGGGCTTTAATGCGGCCATCGCTGGTGGAAAGATCACGGTTGCTGCGGCTGGTATTCATATTCTCACCTCCTACTACGATTCGGCTAATAGCCAGATGGTACTTGGTCAGGTTAATGTTGGTGGCGACAGCAAGATGAATGCTGGAGATGCTTTCACCATCATTTCCCGCTTCACCATGACTGCTGGAGATTACGCTAACTTCGGCAACGCTCAGTTTGGTACGTTTATCTAATCCTCTGCCCCTCGGCTAGAAAAAACCTCCCCTTATTGGGGGGGGTTTTTGGTTTTTTATAGTTCTAGGGTTCTACCTTTGCGTCCTGTGGGTAACGCACAGAAAACGGGTTTCTCCGAGAAACCCGTTTTCTACCTTTGCCCCTACTTTTTCAGCTTTTCTGGGGGAAGTAGTAGGGTTAATTCATGAATTAACCCTACCCTTGATAAGGGTGGTAATAGCTTCAATTTCCCTGCGACTTTTCCGGGGGAAATCGCTTTAAGAGTTGCTGCTTGGAACAATGGAGAAGTAAAGGAGTAAATTCTTCTGGGGACAATTGTAAAATCCGGCTGATAATAGCTTGCAGTGGTGGGTCTAACTCACCAAAACGGACTCGGAGCAGGTTTTCCACTACCAGACGTTCCCCCTCTTGCAGACCCCGTTCTTCTCCTTCGGCCAGTGCCTCTTGATAGACTCTCGTTTGTTTTAAATCACTTAGTTCAAACATAGCTTCAATTTCCTCGCGACTTTTCTGGGGGAAGTAGTAGGTTAATTCATCAATCAACTCTCATAGTAGGGTTAATTCATGAATTAACCCTACCGGCTCTTCTAGGTTCTGTGTGATAAGTTTAATTTACATAGGATCGATCAATCTTTGTGTCCTTTGTGTCTTTGTGGTTCGTTCCCCCCCTCTAGGAGGAATGTATCTTAGAATACATTTTACCCACCAAACCCAAGAGAGCCGAAAGAGAGTTGTTTCACCTCTTGGGAGGTAAATTGATAGTTTGCTGAGACCGGTTGCGGTTGTCCGATTAGGTCAAAGAAACTGTCGGGAAAGCGCAGGAAGATTTGGTAAAAGAGACTGTCAGTTTTCACGAGAAATCTCGCTTCTAGGGTTTATTGGCAGTTGCCGAATTGCTTGGCTAAAAGGTTAATACTCTAGTATTAATAGGCATTGTATAATTTTTTCTCCTTGCTGTCACCCACAAAAATCTAGGGGACATGGCTCTTTTCCTGTATAATCGAGTCTTAATTTTATAACTTGTCATTATATTTGAGGAAAATCTATGAGTTGGACAGAAGGATATGTATCGGAAGTTAACTACACTAGCGGTTTTTACGGCGAGTTAAGTCCCCTAAAATTAGGTTTAGCGACTCTGATTAAATCGATTCAACCCCCCGATTCTAGCCAAGAATTTACCTATTGTGAATTGGCCTGTGGTCAGGGTTTTACCACGAATATTCTAGCGGCTACCTATCCCCATGCCCAATTTTATGCCAATGATTTCAACCCTAGCCATATCGCCACGGCTAGAGATTTAGCGGCCAAGGCGGGAATGAAGAATATTCTTTTCTTTGATGATAGTTTTGAGGAATTTTTAGAGCGAGATTTACCTCAATTTGATTTCATCAGTCTGCACGGAATTTATAGCTGGATTAGTGCCAGAAATCGCCAAGCAATAGTTAATTTTATTCGCCGCAATCTCAAGGTGGGGGGATTAGTTTATATCTCCTATAATGCTCTTCCGGGTTGGTCAGCAGCGATGCCGATGCAGGCTTTAATGTTACGTCATGGTCAACACAGTTCCGAACCAATTTTAACAAGGATTGAACAGGCACTTAATTTTACGGGGGAATTATTAGAAGCTAATGCGAGTTATTTTGCCCAAAATCCAATCTTAAAAAGTCGTTACGAGCGCCTGAAGGAACAAAATCGTTATTATTTAGCTCACGAGTATTTCAATCAGGAATGGAATTCTTTTTACTTTGATGAAGTGGCGAAAGAATTAGAGGATGCTAAACTTAAATATGTGGGTTCCGCTCATATTAATGACCATATTGATGCGGTCAATCTCTCTCAGGCAGCTCAAAAGAAATTAGCACAAATTAGCGACCCAATCTATCGGGAAGTGGTGCGAGATTTCTTTGTTAATAGCCAATTCCGCCGTGATATTTTTAGTCGAGGCTCCTTAAGTTTAACCAACCAAGAACAGCTTAAACAACTACAAGAAACCCGGTTTGCTCTACTTGTTAATCCCGCAAATATCAAGTTCGAGCAGCAGTTTCCCGTGGGAGAAGTTAAGTTACAGGAGGCAGTTTATCAGCCAATTTGTGAAGTTTTGGCGGAATCTCCCCAAACTTTACTGCAACTACAAAATCACCCCAAAACCTCAAATATTAACTTAAATGGTCTTTACCAAGCTCTCGTGATTTTAACTGGTATTGGCTATATTCATCCTGCTGTGGATGAGCAAACTTGCCAACAACGGAAACCATCTACTGATGCTTTTAATAATGCAGTGAAAGCGAAAGCAGTCTATAGTGAGGAATTAAGCTTTTTAGCTTCTCCTTTGATTGGGACTGGAGTAGTGGTCAATCGTTTAGAACAATTATTCCTCTTGGCTAAATCCTCTAACCAAGATGCCGTACAATTTGTTTGGCAAATTTTGGCAAGTCAAGGCAAAAAAGTGGTTAAGGATGGGAAAACTTTGGAAACAGAGGAGGAGAATATTGCTCATCTGAAAACAGTGTACGAGGAGTTTAGTCAAGGACGTTTACTAACATTGCAAAAACTGGGTATTGAATAGATAAGGAAAATCAGGGGCTCTCCCAGGTTTGGTGGGTAAAATGTATTCTAAGATACAGTCTTGCGGCCCAGTGAGTGGAAGGAACCACAGAGACACAAAGGACACAGAGATCGATCACTACTATATAAGTTAAACTTATCACACAAAGAAGAGGAGAGCCAATCAGGCTCCCTATCTTTCTTCACATCCCCGTCCAATGCACGCTTGCGGTGATAATGGCGACACGACGATCACTCTTGGTACGACATCTAGCAAACACAAAATAAGCATCTTGTCAAGGGGTCTGTAAAAATTATTTACCAACTGGCGAAAGAAGGACTGTCCAGTGCTAAAGCGATGATTGCGGCGGTAGTCGTCAAAAATAGGATGTGGAGTCAGCTATTAGCTATTTTGCCCCCTATTATCGCCGATAATAGCAAGTCTGACAATTTATCTCAGCCTCACCTGGCCACGGCAGGCCCCTCGTAGAAGTTGGACAAGGGGCAAAGTTTAATAGGGAATCACTGAATAGGCCGCCAGCTTGTTAGAGTATTGGGAGTAATTTTGAGCGAGCGATGATACTACAGCCTTTCCTTTCTTCCGCTTGGAGTTTTAATCTTCCCCTGTTAGCCTCGGCAGCTACAGCCGAAACTGCCGATAGTGCCTTAGTTTTAGCCTGCGTGCTGCTGAGTTTGACCGTTATTTATTTCGCCTGTAAACTGGGGGGGGAAATATGCGTCCGATTCAACTTGCCCCCCGTGCTAGGAGAATTAGTCGGTGGCGTGATCATCGGGGTTTCTGCGCTAAAATTACTGGTTTTTCCAGAAGGAGGAGCGGGATTCGAGGATTCTCTCCTAATTCACTTCCTACAATCCACGTCATCCCTCACCCCAGAGGAATCTCCCGCCGTTTTTAGTGCTGCCAGTGAGGTAATTTCCGTCCTCTCGGAATTGGGGGTAATTATCCTGCTGTTCGAGATCGGTTTAGAGTCGGACTTGCAGGAATTAATTCGCGTCGGTCCGCAGGCAGCCGTCGTCGCAGTGGTGGGAGTTGCGGTTCCCTTTTTGGTGGGTACTTTGGGTTTAATCTATATCTTTCATCTGGCCACCATTCCCGCTATTTTTGCCGGCGCAGCTTTAACCGCTACCAGTATCGGCATTACCGCCAAGGTTTTAGCAGAAATAGGGCAGTTATCGGCGAAAGAAGGTCAAATTATCATCGGGGCAGCGGTTCTCGATGATATTCTCGGTATTATCGTTCTCGCTGTCGTTGCTTCTTTGGTGAAGACCGGAGAAGTGCAAATTAGCAAAGTAATTTATCTAGTTATTAGTTCTAGCGCTTTTGTGATCGGGGCGATCCTGATCGGTCGTTTTTTAAGCCCCTTTTACGTTCAATTAGTTAATAGCATGAAAACTAGGGGACAATTGCTCTTAGTTTCCCTAATTTTCGCCTTTATTCTTGCCTATATTGCCCAAGTTATCCAATTAGAAGCGATTCTCGGTTCCTTTGCTGCCGGCCTGGTCTTAGGGGAAACGGAAAAGCGATCGGAATTGGCAGAACAAGTGTTCCCGATCGCCGATTTATTTGTACCGATATTTTTCGTCTGTGTGGGGGCAAAAACCGATTTAAGTGTCCTTAATCCCGCTATTCCCACTAATCGAGAAGGATTAGTCTTGGCCGCTTTCTTAATTGTCGTCGCTATTTTGGGTAAAGTGGTGACGGGGTTAGCCGTTTTCAGCAAGGAAAAACTCAATCGCTTGGCGATCGGAGTTGGCATGATTCCCCGGGGTGAAGTGGGTTTAGTCTTTGCCGGAGTCGGGGCCGCTAGTGGCGCTTTATCCCCCGCTGCCGATGCGGCCATTATTATGATGGTGATCTTGACTACCTTTATCGCTCCGCCCCTGTTAAGGTTAGTATTTAAAGAACCTACCGCCAGTCCTCAATCAGTGCTCAGTGATCAGTGATCAGTGAGCAGTTACCAGTGGTAGTGTTAAGTGAGCAGTATTGAATGGCACTAACAGCGCTGTCTTTTCATTGATGACTGATAACTGATAACTGATAACTGATCAGAAACATAGCAGACCATGCCAACGTCCCATAAGCTTGTTTTTATTGATAGTCATTCTCAGAGCATTAACGGAGCTATGGATGGCAAAAAATCGACAAAATCGTCCATTTTTACCGAAAAAAGGTAATTGATAACTGAGCAACGGGAGCATCGATCGTGAGATTTCATTGGTTATTCCTAAGCGCATTAACTTGGTTGCTGGTGGCGGCCCCTGCTTGGGCGGGCAAGCTCGTCTTTTGGCGATTCGACACCAATGAGAATCGTCTGGTGTTCACCACCGACAATCGAGTGCAACCGCGAGCGCAAATGATCACTAACCCCACCAGGATCGTGATCGATCTGCCCGGGATCAAGTTAGGGCAACCTAATATTAACCGGCCCATTGGCAATATCGTCAGAAGTGTCCGTATTGGTCAATTTGATGCGGAAACTACCCGTTTAGTGATTGAATTGGCCCCCGGCTACACCTTTGATCCTCAACAGGTAAAAATTCGCGGAATTTCCCCCACCCAATGGACAGTGGAACTGCCAGAACCCCAACCGATTAGGGAGGAAACGCAACCACCCGTCACCCCTGACCCCACACCTACCCCCGATCGCGGTTCCACCCGTCCCACTCCCCCACCTCCAGTTAGCCAGACGGACAACAACGATGATTTTCAGGTAACTCGCAATGGTCTTTTTGTCCGTTTAGAGCAGAATGGTGATGAGCGATCGATCCGCAGTCAACGCAGCCGGGACGGCAAAAAAATCGAATTTGAATTACCCGGGGCCACTTTACCCGGTAGTCTCACCGGTCAAACTATCCCTGTCAATCGCTATGGGGTCGGCGATATTCAATTCAGTCAGACTGCCAATCAACGGGCCAAGATTTACCTGAGCGTTAATAAGGATAGTCCCGATTGGCAAGCTCTCTATAGTCGTTTTGGTGGTTTGGTTTTACTGCCTAGGGGGGGTCTGGGTTCCGTGGATAATATCTCCTCACCTCCCCCCACTAACGCCACTAATCCCACTCCCCGTCCCAATAATCCCCCCGCGAAAACTGCCAATAATCCCCCTTCTAGCAGTCGTTTGGCCACGATATCCTCGATCGATCTGGCAGGTAATAACGATCGCCTCTTAATTCGCGCGGATTTACCCCTAAAAGCTAACGGCATTGTTAACCGGGATGGTGTCTATGAACTACGCATCGAAAATGCTAAGTTAGCCGAGTCTTTTCGCGGTCCGCGCTTTGGTCGCCATAGTCCTATCTATCAATTGCGGGTACGTCAGGAAAGCGCCAATAAGGTGCTGATTTTGGTACAGACGGCCGCGGGTTTTCAACTGGGACAATTAACTCAAACGGGCAATCAAACCCTAGCCCTAGAATTGCTTTCCTCCCGCAATTCTAGCCCCGTTTCTCAGGTTCCTGACTTCACCACTATCCCTGTCCCTTTACCCCCAGATACGGGGCAATTTAACCCACCTCCGCGCCCCTCTAACCCCACTCCTAATCCCCCCCAACAACGCAATAGCCGCTTTCTGGTGGTGATCGATCCGGGCCACGGTGGTAAGGATCCGGGGGCGATCGGAATTGGTGGCCTTCAGGAAAAAAACGTAATTCTGCCCATTTCCCTAGAAGTTACCCGCATCCTGCAACAACAGGGCATCGATGTGCGTCTAACTAGGGATAGCGATTTTTTTGTCACCCTGCAAGGGCGCACGGATCTGGCTAACCGGATTGATGCCGATCTATTTGTCAGTATCCACGCTAACTCTATGGGGAAAGCACGACCGGATGTCAATGGCCTAGAGGTGTATTACTTCGGTGATCGCCGTTTATCGGACACCATCCATCGCAATATTGTCCGCAGTGTCGATATGCGCGATCGGGGGGTGCGTCGGGCCCGTTTCTATGTGCTGAGAACCTCGAAAATGCCCTCTACCCTCGTGGAAGTGGGTTTCGTTACTGGCGCTGAGGATGCTGCTAAATTAGCCAATGCCAACTTTCAACGACAAATGGCGGCGGCGATCGCTGGGGGGATTATTGAATATATTCAACGAAATCTCCGTTAATGATTAAATGATTGGAGCATTAGTTTACCAATCAAAAAATCCGTGTTTTAATATCATCAAATAAAGCTACTTTAGATCAGCGTTTTCCTCGATATCTATGAGAGAATCACAACTTAGTCCGATTGGTGTGTTTGATAGTGGTGTGGGTGGACTGACCGTTTTAAGGGAGTTGTATCGACAACTGCCCCAAGAATCAATTCTCTATTTCGCTGATACCGCTAGACTTCCTTACGGAACCCGTTCTAAAGGGGAAATTATCGAATTTGTCCGGGAAATTCTCACTTGGATGGGCGAGCGCCGGGTGAAAATGGTGATTATGGCCTGTAATACCAGTTCCGCCTTGGCTTTAGAAGAAGTGCGGGCCGAATTTAAAGATTTACCAATTTTGGGGGTAATTTTACCCGGGGCAAAAACTGCCGTTGAAAAAGGAAAGCGCATTGGTGTGATTTCTACCCCGGCTACGGCTAAAAGTAATGCCTATAAACAAGCGATTCAAGAAATCGATCCTACTGCCCAAGTTTGGCAAATTCCCTGTCCCGAATTTGTACCTTTGATCGAGGCTAACCGCATTTTTGACCCCTACACCAAGCAAGTGGCTAGGGAATATCTTCAGCCTTTACTGGCAGAAAATATTGATACTCTGGTCTATGGTTGTACCCATTATCGCCATCTTTCCCCGGTTTTACGTCGTCTTTTACCTAGTTCTGTGCGCTTGGTAGATCCCGCCGCTTCCGTTGTGCGAGCGGCGGAAAAAGAGCTAGAATTATTAGGTCTAAAAAATCCTGAAACACCCCTACCTACTAACTTCGCAGTTAGCGGTGATCCTAACACTTTTGCTCGTTTATCTCGTCAATGGCTCGGTTTTTCTCCCGGGGTAGAAAAGGTTTATTTACCCGTCCCTGTTTTATAACCGTTAGCCTTTTCACTGAGCAGTAATCAGTGTGCAGTAATCAGTGAAAAGACAGTAGGAAACTGCTATTTACAGCCTTTCTCGTCAAGGTGAAGCACAGACACTAATAGTTGCTAATCAACTATTTCAGCTGCAAGAACGAACCTCATGTATCTGAGAAACGCTGTAATACTGCTGACTTAAAACTCAAATCTGATCAACTGATAACTGATAACTGATAACTGATAACTGATAACTGATTAGGAGTTGATTTTAGCTTTGTTGGCGATCGATAGTAAGAGGTAGATCACCAGTAGATACACCATTGGTAACACTAAGGTCATGGTAGGCATTGTTTGATTAGGGAGGAGAGAAGATAGTTAAAATTAGGTAGGCTCGATCTTTCCCCATTGATCATTGAATGACTAGCGACGAGAAAACCGGCCAAATCTGCAAACAGATCGAGCTTATCCGTCAGTCACTCTACCAAGGGATAGGGATCGAGTTGGACAGGTAATCGTCTTCGACTCCATTCTTCGCACCAGAAACCGACGAGAAAAAATTCCTCATCTTAACAATTTCTAGGTGAGAACTGGGGGTTAATTTCTTGCAACTGCCACTATTAACTTAACATAAGTTGTCAAGGACTGGGAAAAAATTTTTTAATATCATTTTTCAAAAGTAATGGCAGAGATGGTTAATTTCCCTCACCCCCAACCCTTCTCCCCTTCTGGGAGAGGGGAGTAAAATACCTGCCAGGAATAAAGAAAAATGATATAAGAAACCCCACAAAAAGTAATGAGAGGAGGGGAATAGCGAGTGCCGATTCAGACGGATTTAGGTGTTGGGTGTTGGGTTTCCCTTTCCCTGAGAATTGAGAGGTTTTCTTTAACATATTTATTCGCTCAACTCAACCCACGAAATTAGACTTTGATTAAGTATTGACTGATTCTAGATGTCTTAAAATCTGTTCTCTTAAATCATCCAAATAATTCTCTACCACATCCCAAACTGTATTAAGGTCAATTCCCCCTAAATAATCATGTACTAAAATATTCCTAAAACCAGAAATATTACGCCAGTCAACATCGGGAATATTTGCCTTTAATTCCTCCGAAAGCCGTTGAGTTGATTCTGCCAAAGTTTGTCAGCGTCTAATGATAGCATCGCTGATCATTGAATTAGCAAAAAACTCCTGTTTTCCTCCTTGGAAATACTCCTTAATTTTATCAATACAGTCTAAAATGTATTCAAGATAAACTTGATCTTCATTCATAACTTAATTGCCTCCTTTAAGATTCGCTGTTTAATTAGATGATGAAGGCTTTTTTCAGTTACTATATCCACTTTACACCCTAAGAGATCCTCTAAATCAACTAATAATCCACCTGGAAACCAAGGGGATGTTTTAGCTAAATCATAATCAATTAAAAAATCAACATCACTATTTTCGGTTTCCTCACCTCTAGCAACGGAACCAAATACACGCACATTAAAAGCACCATGTTTGGTGGCAATTTTTAGGATATCCTCTCGTTTGTCTTGTATGAGTTGTTTTAGGGTCATAAAATAACATCCATCCCGAAGGTTTTTAATGAACAATTAACAGACTATAGCAAAGAGCGGGATAGTTAGGACATAATAGAGAAAAAGAAATGAGGAGAAGCTTTCATGGCAGCACCCTATAGTGATGATTTAAGACAGAAAGCAGTGAGTGCCGTAGAGCGAGGGGAGAAAAAAAGCCATGTCT